>DATABT010000409.1:0-6759 GCA_036259455.1 Longimicrobium sp.
CCGGGGATGCAAGCCGGCCGTCCCGTCACCTCATCGATCTACCACTTTCGCACTCTCGCACATCCGTCGCCTACCACCGCGCCGGATTGCCGCGCACGTCGATGTGAATGAACGGCCCGTGGGCGCCGTTGTCGCGGTAGATGCCGGCGCCGCCCGTCAACTCCGGGTAGCGGCGCTCGATGCGGTCCACGGCGCGCAGGATTACGCGGGCGTCTTCGGTGTCGCGGCGGCCGTCGCCGTTCAGGTCGTCCATGTAGCCGTCGCGGTCGTTGTCGATCCACACGTCGCTGGCGTCGCCGTAGGTGTGGCGGCTCAGCAGCGCGCGGCCGCCTTCGCCCACGCCCTGGTTGTTGTACGCCGGGGTGCGAAAGCCGCTCATCACCGCCACGTGCTCCGCGCGGATGCCCATGGCGTTCAGCTCCTGGATCACCAGTTCCAGCTTGTCGATCAGGCGAAGGTCCAGCGCCAGGTACTTGGGCCAGACGCTGAACTGGTCCTTTGTCAGAAAGTTGCGCAGCCGGAAGTGCTCGCTGACGGCCAGGTCCTGGTTGTCGGGGGTGACCTCGATGAAGCCGGCGGGGGGCGCGTAGCGGTCGTAGCGGCCGCTGGTCTCCGTCTGGTAGTTGCCGATGCGGTAGCCGTTCAGGTAGCCGTTGCGCTTTTCACTGAAGGGCACGCGGGTGATGACGGCCAGGTCGTTCACGTCCTGCGTAAAGCCCGGCGCCCGCAGGCGCAGGCGCCAGATGCCCGCCTCCGACGGCGCGCGCAGGCCGTGCATCAGCTGCCCCTCACCCAGGAGCGAGCGGACGGAGGTTCCCGCGAAGGGCTCCCAGCGGTACGCCACCTCCACCTGGTTGGGGTTCACGTCCACCCATTCCAGCGGCAGTTCCAGCGGCCGGTTGGGGTCCGTGACCACCGCGCGCAGCATGCCGCTCTTGCCGAACGCGCTGCTGGCCAGCCGCACCGCGGCGTCGCTTCCGTGCGCCACCACGTTTGCCGGGCGCGCCGGCACGGCGCTGGACCAGGTCAGGGGCGGCAGGGCGCGGCTGGGAAGCCAGGCCCCCAGGGTCGCGCCCGCGAGGGCGAGGGAGGCGGCGACGGCGGTGGCGCGGCGGGCTGCGGGCATTGGAACTCCTGTGCTGTGCTGCGGACCGTGCAGAACTGCGAACGACCGGGCGCGCGGCGCGCCCGGGGCGATGTCATGAGGAATCGGAATTGGTTCAGCGGACCGGCGCCGGCTGCGAAAGCCGGGGCGTCATGAACGACGCGGGGTCCGGCAGGGCCGCGCGGCGCGATGGCCGGCGGCGGTTGGAGCGGCGAAGTGGGTCCTGCGTCAAACGCACGCGTACCCCGGGGTGGCGAAACCCTCCGGGCGCGCTCTACTTTGCTCGTGCGTTCAACGGGGAACACGGCCAAGATAGGCATGGCCCCGCGAGCTTGTCAATGCAGTCATCTTCTGCCGCAACTGCAACATGCCTGAAGCGACGCACCCGCGCGTCTGCCTGCTGATCCTGGACGGCTGGGGCCTGCGCCGGGCCGCCCCCGACAACGCCGTCACCGTGGCCCGCGCCCCCGCCTGGAAGCACCTGTGGGAAATGGGGGATCATCCCCGCGCAAAGCTGACCACGCACGGCCCCGCCGTGGGCCTTCCGGAGGGGCAGATGGGCAACTCCGAGGTAGGCCACATGAACCTGGGCGCGGGGCGCGTGGTGATGCAGTCGCTGCAGCGCATCACCGCCGCCATCCAGTCCGGCGAGTTCGCCCGCAACCCCGTGTTTACCGGCCTGCTGGGAACGGTCAGGGAGGAGGAAAAGACGCTGCACCTGATGGGGCTCATCGGCCCGGGCGGCGTGCACGCGGTGGACGAGCACCTGCTGGCGCTCACCGAGCTCGCCGCCACGCACCGCATTCCCCGCGTGCGCCTCCACCTCTTTCTCGACGGGCGCGATACCCCGCCGCAGTCCGCGCACGGCTTTCTCACCGAGCTGCTGGGCCGCTGCTCCGGCGGCGACGGGTGCAGGGTGGGCACGGTCATGGGCCGCTACTGGGCCATGGACCGCGACAAGCGCTGGGACCGCACGGAAAAGGCGTATCGCGCCATCGTCCACGGCGAGGGCACGCCGGTGCGCGACCCGCTGCACGCCATTGCCCAGGCGTACCAGGCGGGGGAGACGGACGAGTTCGTCCAGCCGCGCGTGGTGGTGGACGAGGGGGGCAGCCCGGTGGGGCGCATCCACGACGGCGACGCGGTGATCTTCTTCAACTTTCGCTCGGACCGCGCGCGGCAGCTTTCCCGCGCGCTGGCGGCGGAAGAGTTCGATGGATTCGACCGCGGCGAAAACCGGCCGCGCGTGCGCATGGCCACCATGACGCAATACGACGAAGACTTTCCCCTTCCCACCGCCTTTCCGCCGCAGGAGCTGAACGACAAGCTTTCCGACGTGCTGGCCGCGCGCGGGCTCACCAGCTTTCGCACGGCGGAGACGGAGAAGTATCCGCATGTAACCTACTTCTTCAACGGCGGGGTGGAGGATCCGCCCGCCGGCGAGGACCGCCGCCTGGTGCCGTCGCCCAGGGTGCCGACGTACGACCAGCAGCCGGAGATGAGCGAGCCGGAGGTCACGCGCGGGCTCGTGCAGGCCATCCGCTCCGGGAAGTACGACGTGCTGGTATGCAACTACGCAAACCCCGACATGGTGGGCCACACCGGGGTAATGGAAGCCGCCGTCGCCGCGGTTGAAGCGGTGGACGAGGGGGTAGGCCAGGTGCTGCAGGCGTGCCGCGACACGGCGACCACGCTGATCGTCACCGCGGACCACGGCAACTGCGAGCAGATGTGGGATCCGGAGACCAACGGGCCCCACACCGCGCACACCACCAACCCCGTCGGCATCGTCCTGGTGGAGCCGGAGACCCGCCGCACCGCGAAGGGCCTGCGGGACGGCGCCCTCTGCGACGTCGCGCCGACCATCCTCGGCCTGCTCGGCGTCCCCCAGCCCGCGGCGATGACCGGCAAGGACCTGCGCACGCAGTAAAAGGACGGTCCGCACGGAGGAAAGAGAAAGGGACGCGACAGCATCATCTTCCGCGTCCGTTTCTCTTTTTCCTCCGCGGAGCTGCCCCACCGCCGCCACGAGTGGGACGGGCACGCCTCGGATCCGATCGCGGAGCTTCGTCAACCGGACGCTTCGCACACCTGCCCGTGCGTCCGCGAAATCTAGAACTGCATCGGGGGATCAGTCGCTCGCCGTCCCGGAATCCGCGTGGATGCTGGGGAATTTCGTGCGTGCGGCCGGCCGGCCGCCAGCTGCTACATTGGGCGGATCCAGCTGCTCACAAAATCATTGCGCCGAAGGGAGCGGGGGCTTAACGTCTCCCCGGCACCAATCAAGGGGTGCTGACCCCCGCCTGCCGGACCCCCTCCCCGTGCGGTTTCATCGGGCACCCTGGTGCCCTCCCCGGCGCGTTTCCGCGCCACTCCCCACGAATCGCCGACGGACCGCTCCACCCCGCTGCAGGCGCAGGTGTTACTTCCCGTTCTTCAAAGACAGCAGGGAGGCACCATCATGCGACAGCCACAACGTCCTTTCCGTCTCGTTCCCCTCGTGCTGGCCGCCGCCGTCCTGGCGGCGTGCGACCAGCGAACCCCGGACCTCCCCACCGGCGCGCGCGCGGAAGCGGGCCAGGCGGGGGTGGCTCCCCTGCTCACGGCGGGGACGGAGGCCATCCCCGGCCGCTACGTGGTGGTAATGCGCGGCGGGCAGGCCGGCACCGCGGCGGACGTGGCGCGCGGCGTAGCCGCCACGCACGGCGCCAGGGTGAGCCACACCTACTCCGCCGCGCTCAACGGCTTCGCGGCGGAGCTTTCGCCGCGGGCGGTGGAGGCGCTGCGCCGCAACCCGCAGGTGGAGTACGTGGCCGAGGACGGGATGGCGTATCCCGGCCAGGTGACGCAGCCCATGGCCACGTGGGGGCTGGACCGCATCGACCAGCGCGCCCTTCCGCTCAACACCACGTACGTCTACGGCCGCACGGGAAGCGGCGTTCGCGTGTACGTGATCGACACCGGCATCCGCACCACCCACAACGAGTTCGGCGGGCGCGCCAGCGTGGGCGCCGACTTCGTGAACGACGGGCAGAACGGGCAGGACTGCAACGGGCACGGAACGCACGTGGCGGGCACCGTCGCCGGCGCCACGTATGGCGTGGCCAAGGCGGCGAACGTGATCTCCGTGCGCGTGTTCGGCTGCAGCGGCGGCGCGGCGTGGTCCACCATCATCGCCGCCGTGGACTGGGTCACGGCGAACGCCGTGAAGCCCGCCGTCGCCAACATGTCGCTGGGCGGCGGCTACTACGCACCGGTGAATACGGCGGTGGCCAACTCCATCGCCTCGGGCGTGACGTACGCCATCGCAGCGGGGAACGACAACTGGGACGCCTGCTCCTACTCGCCCGCCAGCACGCCCGCGGCCATCACCGTGGGGTCCACGGACAGCAACGACGCGCGGTCCTGGTTCTCCAACTACGGCACCTGCGTGGACCTGTTCGGGCCGGGCGGCAGCATCACCAGCGCCTGGTGGAACAGCAACACGGCAGTCCACACCATCAGCGGCACCTCCATGGCCACGCCGCACGTGGCGGGCGTGGCCGCGCTGTACCTGCAGGGGAGCCCCACGGCCACCCCCGCCACCGTGCACGCGGCCGTGCTGGCCACCAGTACCACGGGGCGGCTGACCAGCATCGGGCCTGGGTCGCCCAACCGGCTGCTCTTTTCGCTGCTCACCGTTCCGCCGCCGCCCAGCCCCATCCTGCTGAACCCGGCGACCCTCTCCTTCACCTTCGTGCGCCCGGTGCCCAGCGCGGTGGCGGCCCCGGCGGGCGCGGCGGCGCCGGTGTTCACGGCCACGCCGGGCGGGCCGGCCAAACCCGGCCCGAACGCCACGCCGGCCGGGGAAGAAGCCACACTGAGCACCACCCTCTCCCGCTCGGCCGTGATGTCGCATTCCTCGGCGGCGGCCCTCAACTGGACGGCCCGCAGCAACCGCGCGTGGCTGACGGCCGACCCCACGGACGGACGGCTGAACCCGGGGCACGACGCCATCGTGACGGCGAACGTGAACTCCGCGGCCCTGGCGGCGGGCACCCACACGGGCACGGTGACCATCACCGACCCCGCAATGGCCAACGCCACCAGCGAGCTGGGGGTGACGGTGAGCATCATCGAGCCCCTGCTGCTGACCATCGGCACGCCGCGCACGGGGATCTCCGGCGCGCAGGGGAGCGAGCGGTTCTACGCGGTCCACGTGCCGCTGAACGCCGCGAGTCTGCGCATCGCCACCACCGGCGGCACGGGTGACGCGGACCTGTACGTGCGCTACGGCGCCCTGCCGTCCACCGGCACGTACGACTGCGTCTCGGCGGGCGGCACCAACGAGGACGCCTGCCAGAGCAGCGCGCCGGTGCCGGGGACGTACTACGTGATGGTGCGCGGGTACCTGTCCTACTCCGGCCTGTCCATCGGCGCCACCACCGGCGGCCCGCCGTCGGCGCCGTCGAACCTGAACACGCGTCCCGCGTCGCTCACCTCCATCCTGGTCACCTGGGCGGACGGCAGCGTGAACGAGACGGGCTTCGTGGTCTCGCGCAGGGCCGCGCCGTCGGGGATCTTCGGCCCGTGGGCGGACGTGGGCTCGCCGGGGCGCAACGGCACCAACTTCACCAGCGCGGGGCTCGCGGCGGGCGTGCCGTACCAGTTCCGCGTGCGCGCCTGCAACGCGGCGGGGTGCTCGGCCTGGGCGGCGGGCGCGACGGTCACCATCCCCACCTCGCCTCCGGCGGCGCCGTTCAACCTGGTGGCCAACCCGGCTTCGGGGACGGTGGCGGCGCTGACGTGGTCCGACGGCAGCGCCGACGAGACCAGCTTCTCGCTCGCCCGGGCGCTGCGGAACCTGGACGGCACCTGGGGCGCGTACACGACCATCGTCTCACTGCCCACGGACGCCACCGCGTTCAACAACGCCGGGCTGCTCTCCGGGCGGCAGTACCGTTACCAGCTGCGGGCGTGCAACCCGTCCGGGTGCTCGGCGCTGGCCACCAGCAACATCGTGGTGATGCCGTCGGTGCCGCCCGCGCCGCCCGCCATTGCCGCGACCGCGCTCGCCGGCCGCAGCATCCGGGTGCAGTGGACGGACGCCGCCACCAACGAGAGGTCAGTCACCCTGCAGCGCGCGCCGGTGAGCAGCGGGGGCTTCGTGGGGAACTTTGCCCTGGTGGCCTCGCTGGCACCCAACACGGTGGCGTACACCAACACGGGGCTGAGCGTGGGCACGTACCAGTACCGGGTGCGCGCCTGCAACCAGGCGGGGTGCTCGGCGTGGACGACGTCGGGGAACGTGACCATCCCACCCGTCCCCGGCGCGCCGGCCAGTGTCTCGGGCGTTCCGCTCTCCACGACCTCGGTGCGCGTCACGTGGCCGGACGCCGGCGCGGTGGAGACCTCGTACCAGGTGTACGGCGCGCGGCGCAACCTGGACGGCACCTGGCCGGCCTACAGCGCCATCACCACCACGCTCCCCGCCAACACGGTACTGTACAACCACGCGGGGCTGCTCTCCGGGCGGGCGTACCGCTACCAGGTGCGCGCCTGCAACGTCACCGGCTGCTCGGCGTTCGCCACCAGCAACATCGTCAGCACGCCGTGAGCTGACGGCGGATCGCGGGCACGAAGCGCGTCCCCCGGCGGAGCATTTTGCGGGGGAC
>DATABT010000410.1:0-5643 GCA_036259455.1 Longimicrobium sp.
TACCAGCACCGCGCGGTGCGGGCCCTGGTACACGAACAGGCTTCCCGCCGCGGCCGCCGCGGCGCCCCCCTGGTGCACGGCGCGCCCCAGGTCCTCCACGCTCCCGGCCCCTCCGCATGCCACCACGGGGATGGAGACGGCCGAGGTCACGCGGCGGATGAGGTCCAGGTCGTACCCCTCCATCGTCCCGTCGCGGTCCACGGAGTTGAGCAGGATCTCCCCCGCCCCGCGGCGCTCCATCTCCACCGCGTACTCCACGGGATCGCGCCCCGTCTTCTGCTTCCCCGCGCGGACCACGACCTGCTGCCGCCCGAGGAGCCCGCGCTTGACGTCGATCGAGACGATCACGCTCTGGCTGCCGAAGCGCTCCGCCGCCGCCGTCACCAGCGCCGGATCCTCGAACGCCCGCGTGTTGAGCGAAACCTTCTCCACCCCCATGCTGAACAGCGCGTGCATGTCGTCCAGCGTGCGCACGCCGCCGCCGTAGCACAGCGGCATGAAGCACTCGGTGCACATGGACTGCAGCAGCTCCATCCGCGGCCCGCGCGACTCCGGCGTGGCCGTGATGTCCAGCAGCACCAGCTCGTCCACCTCCTTGTCGTTGAACAGGCGGACGATGTTGATGGGATCCCCCAGATAGCGCGGCTCCCTGAAGCGCACCGTCTTCACCAGCCCGCTCCCCTTCAGCAGCAGGCAGGGGATCACCCGCGTCTGGATCATGCCGCGACGCTCGCGCTCACCGCCGGCTCCGCCACCGCGGCCGCGGCCAGCGCCGCGAAGGCGCGGAACACGGCCATCCCGAAGCGGTGGCTCTTCTCGGGGTGAAACTGCATCCCCACCACGTTCCCTTCCACGATGGCGGAGGCGAACGGATAGCCGTACGTGGACCTGGCCAGCACGTTGCGCTGGTGGCGGCAGACCACGTGGAATGCGTGGACGAAGTAGAAGCGCGGCACCGGGGGCAGCTCGGCGAACAGCGGATGCGGCGCGTGCCAGTCCAGCGTGTTCCACCCCATGTGCATCGCGTGCAGCGTGGGTCGCCCCGACCGGTCGAAGCGCACCGTCTCCCCCTCGATCCACCCCAGCCCGCGGAGGGCCCCCTCTTCCGAGCGGTCCGTGAGCAGCTGCATCCCCAGGCAGACGCCCAGGACGGGCGCGCGGTCCCGCAGCGCCTTCCGGTTCAGCACCTCGACCAGCCCGCGCTCCGCCAGGTTGCGCATCCCGTGGTCGAACGCGCCCACGCCGGGCAGCACCAGCTTTTCCGCGCGCGCCACCACGGCGGGGTCGCTGGTGACCACCGCCTGCGCCCCCACCTTGCGGAACATGTTCTGGATGGAGCCCAGGTTCCCCATCCCGTAATCCACGATCGCGATCATCCGCGCTCCTCTGCCATCGATACACATCCGGCGGCTCGCCCCCGGAACCTGTCGTTCCCAAGGAGGTGCCTCACGGATCCCCGTTCGTCCCCTCGGCATCTACTCGCCCACACGGGTGCTCTCCCCGTTGGGCGGGACTCACCCGCTCCTGCCCGCGAAGGGCTCCGCGGCCCCCGTACTCCCCGGCCACTCACCTGCACGCCCGAGCAGATTTCCCGGCCGGCGCCATGAGGATCGTGCGCCGGCGGAGCTCGGCGCGGGCGCCTCCTTCGAAAGCCATCCTCCGTCCACCGGCTGCATCGCTCCGGCCCGCGACCGGATTTCCCCCCTCTCCGCGAGGAACGAGCGGGCGGGGGCCGGGGACGGGGTCGGGGCCGGGGGAGGGGCCCACGACCCGCTCAGTAGTCCAGCGGCAGGCTCACCGTCCGGCCGTCGCGCGCGGAGAGGTAGATGCCCACCAGCAGTTCCAGCGACCGCAGCCCCTCGCGTCCGTCCGTCTCCGCCTGCGCCTCGCCGCGCAGCGTGGCGATCACGTTCTCGTAGTAGCGCGGATGGCCGAAGCCGTAGACCGACGTGGTCTCGTAGCTCGCCTCGCGCACCTTGAGGTCGTCCTCGTGCGGCTCCGCGAACTCCCAGTGCTCGATCTCGTTGATGGCCACGCCCCCCAGCCGCACCGTTCCGTTCTCGCCGATGACGGTGATGGAGCCCTCCATGTTCCGCGGATACGTCAGCATCGTCGTGTTCAGCGACCCCAGCGCGCCCGAGCGCCAGCGGACGTTGACGACGCCCGTGTCCTCCACCTGGATGTTGCGCGCGAGCGTGGCCGTAAAGGCGCTGATGCTCTCCACCGGGCCGATGAGCCAGTCCAGCAGGTCCACGTAGTGGCTGGCCTGGTTCATCAGCGCGCCGCCGTCGAACTCCCACGTCCCCCGCCACCTGGCGCTGTCGTAGTACGACTGCGGCCGGTTCCAGAAGACGTTGACGTTCACCATGTAGATGCGCCCGAACCGGCCCCCGTCGATGGCGCGCTTCAGCAGCTGCACCGTCGCGTTCTGCCGGTTCTGCTTCACCACGAACAGCCGCACGCCCTCCTGGTCGCACGCCTGGACGAGCCGCTTGCCGTCCTGCCAGCGCGTGGCCATCGGCTTTTCGCTGATCACGTGCCGCCGCGCCTGCGCCACCTGGATTCCCTGCTCCGCGTGCAGCCCGCTGGGTGTGCAGAGTACGATGACGTCCGCGTCCGACTCCTCCAGCAGGTGCTCGATGCGCCGGAAGGGGCGCGCGCCCGTGCGCTCCGCCGCGCAGCGCAGCGCCGCCTCGTCCACGTCGCACACGGCCACGACCTCCGCGTGCTCGCCGTGCTTCTTCAGCGCGTCGAAGTGCTTTTCGCTGATGCGCCCGCAACCCACCACGCCAAAGCGGATGCGGCGTCCCGTGATGGCGCCGTCGCCCTGCATCATCGCCGCCACGTCAACCCCTCCGCCCCGTAGAAGGCCTCGATCTCCCGCGCCACCCGCTCCCGCTCCTCCGCCGCCAGCTCCGGGTACACGGGGATGGAGATCACCTCCCGTGCCGCCCGCTCCGACTCCGGAAAGTCGCCCTTCCCGTAGCCCAGGTATCCGAAGCACGGCTGCAGGTGCAGCGGCACCGGATAGTAGACCGCGCACCCGATCCCCCGCGCCTGCAGGTGCTCCCGCAGCGCATCACGGTTCTCGACACGCAGGGTGTACTGGTTGTAGACGGACTGGTTCCCCTCCGGGATCAGCGGCCGGCGGACGAAGCCCGCCTCCTCCAGCCCCGCGAAGCGGGCGTCGTACCACGCCGCGTTCTCCCGCCGCGCCGCGCTCCAGCGGTCCAGGTAGGGCAGCTTGGCGAGGAGGACGGCGGCCTGCAGCGTGTCCAGGCGCGAGTTGAAGCCCACCTCGTCGTGGTGGTACATCTTTACCCCGCCGTGCGTCCGCAGCCGGCGGATGCGGGCGGCGAACACGTCGTCGTCCGTCACCAGCATGCCGCCGTCGCCGTAGCCGCCCAGGTTCTTGGACGGAAAGAAGGAGAACGTGGTCGCGTTCCCCAGCTGCCCCGTCGCCTTCCACTCGCCGTCCACCACCTGCCGCGCCCCGATGGACTGGGCGCTGTCCTCCAGCAGGAACACGCCGTGCCGCCGGGCGACCTCCCGCAGCGGCCCCATCGGCGCCATCAATCCAAACAGGTGCACGGGGACGATGGCGCGCGTCCGCGGGGTCATGGCCCGCTCCACGGCCGCCGGGTCCAGGTTCATGGTCGCGGGATCGATGTCGGCGAACACCGCCCGTCCCCCCGCGTTGTGGATGGTCCCCGCGGTGGCGAAAAAGGTGAACGGCGTGGTGATGACCTCGTCGTCCGCCTGCAGGTCCAGCGCGCGAAGGGCCAGCAGGAGCGCGTCCGTCCCGCTGGCCAGCCCCACGGCGTGCCTCACCCCCGCGTAGCGCGCCACGGCCTCCTCGAACTCCTGCACGATGGGCCCCAGGATGAAGCTCTGCTCGCGGAGCACGCGGTCGATCTGCACGCGCACGTCCGCTTCCACCTGCTCGAACTGCCGCTTCAGGTCCAGCAATGCAACGGACACCCGCTCACCTCGATGCTCGTGATTCTCCATTCAACCCGCCGTCCGGCGCGGCCGCCAGCGCCGCCACCACCCGCTCCCCCGCCTGCCCGTCCCACCCCTCCGGCCGCGGCGGCGCAGCTCCCGCCGCGCCGCGCGCCAGGGCATCGCGGAACGCCGCGACCACGCCCTCCGCCGTCAGCGGCCAGGGCGCCAGCCGGTTGGTCCCCTCCGTCACCGTCACCGGCCGCTCCGTCTGCTCGCGCAGCGTCACGCAGGGCACGCCCAGCGCCGTCGTCTCCTCCTGCACGCCGCCGCTGTCCGTGAGCACCACCGCCGCGCCCTCCGTAAGCGACAGCATCTCCAGGTAGCCCACCGGCTCCAGCACCGTCAGCGGCGCGAGCAGATCGTCGAGCCCGAACGCCTCCGCCTGCTTTCGCGCGCGGGGGTGAAGGGGGAACACGACCGGCATCTCCCGCGCGACCGTTCCCAGCGCCTCCAGGACGCCCCGGAACGCGTCCGCGTCATCCACGTTCGATGGGCGGTGGAGCGTGCTGACGGCGTAGCGTCCCCGCTCCAGCCCCAGCTCCGCCGCGAAGGCCCGCTCGCGGGCACGCGGCAGCCGGGCCAGCAGGGTGTCGATCATCGTGTTCCCCACGAAGACCACCCGCTCGTCCGGCACGCCCTCCGCCCGCAGGTTGGGGTGCGCGTCGCGGCTGGGCGTAAGCAGCAGGTCGCTCACCCGGTCGGTGACCACCCGGTTCACCTCCTCGGGCATCCGCCAGTCGCCGCTGCGCAGCCCCGCCTCCACGTGCGCCACCCGGCAGCCGATCTCCGGCTGCAGCTTGGCCGCCACCAGCGCGCACGCCATCGTGGAGTTCACGTCCCCCACCACCACCACCCACTCCGGCCGCTCCGCCAGGACCACGGGCTCGAACGCCTCCATGATGCGCGCCGTCTGCACCGCGTGGCTGGCCGAGCCGACGCCGAGGTGGTAATCGGGCTCCGGCAGCTCCAGGTCCGCGAAGAACGCGTCGGACATCCGCGCGTCGTAGTGCTGTCCCGTGTGCACGAGCACGGGGCGGTGCCCCGCCCGCCGCAGGGCAGAAAGAACGGGCGCGACCTTCATGAAGTTAGGCCGCGCCCCCGCCACCAGGATGACCTTCATGCCGCCGGAAGATGGGTACGCGGGCGCCTCAGTCCGCGGCGGCATCCGACAGCATCAGCCGCGGCACCGACACCGGCGCGTGCCGCCGCGACAGCCCCACCACGTGCTGCAGGGGCTCGCGCATCACGCCGCGCGTGTCCACCACCAGCCGCGCCTTCTGCGCCACGCGGGTGTAGTCCACCTCGCTGTGGTCCGTCACCACCACCACCACGTCGGCCCCCGAGAGCGCCGCGTCCGTCAGCGGCACGCTGCGCATGGGGAGGTTGTGGATGGGCGTGTGCCCGTCGTCCTTGATGACGGGGCAGAAGGGGTCGTGGTAGTCCACCAGGGCGCCCTTTTCCTGCAGCAGCCGGATCACGTCCATGGCCGGGCTCTCGCGCAGGTCGTCGATGTCCTTCTTGTACGCCACGCCCAGCACCAGCACCCGGCTTCCCTTGACCGGCTTTCCCACCTCGTTCAGGCAGTCGGCCACCTTGCGGACCACGAAGGTCGGCATTTCGCCGTTGATCTCGCTGGCC
>DATABT010000411.1:0-4014 GCA_036259455.1 Longimicrobium sp.
CCGGGGCGCCGTTCTGCATTTCATCGAACCGGAAAGAGAGCGCTGATTTCCTGACGGAGGGCCGGCGCGCCATGCCGCCGGCTGCCGCGAAAGGAGCGTCAGCGCGAAAGGATGAAGAGCCCGTTCAGGCTGTTCGCGCCCAGCGGGGAAAGATCCGGTGCGCCGGGCTCCGCACCGGCCGCCACGTGCGTCACCAGCAGCTGCCCGCGCACTACCCCCGACGCATCCCGCACGGGGAGCAGGGCGTCGCGCGCGGGATAGCTGGCGCCGCGATGCTCTCGCAGCGGGGTGCACTCGCCTGCCTGCGCCGCGAACGTCCGCAGGAGCGGGGAGAGATCGGCGGATGCGCTCCAGCCGTCCGCGTCCACCCGCACGCGGTCGGCGTCCAGCCGCAGCCGCAGACGCGCCCCGTCCATGGTCGCGATGGCAGAGTGGCGTGGATGCAGCCTCACCTCCTGCACGGTGCCGCCCATCACCCCCGGCACTCCGCCCTCCCAGGACACCTCCGCGAACAGGCTCCGCCGGCCCAGGCATCCGCCGCCACGTACGCCGAGCAACTCCGCCATCCGCCAGCGCGCGCGGAGCGAGTCCGCCGCGCCGGGGACCACCTCCCGCAGCGCCGCGACGCCGTGCGCCTCCAACAGGTAGCGCGCGCCGGAGTCGATCCGCTGGTACAGCGCGCTGTCCACCCACACGGTGTCGCGTGGCAGCACCCGCGGGTCCACGCGCGCTTGGTGGAAGGCGCCGCGCAGCCGGGCCGTCTGGTCACGGCGGGAGACGGCGGGGGCGCTCCACGGGCCCATGGCGGAGAGCAGGAGCACCGCCGCAAAGACGGCGGGGACGAGGGTGAGGAGGGGCGGGCGGCGCCGGATCAGCCCCATCGTCCCCAAGACCGCCAGCGCGCCGATGGCGACGACGACGGCCAGGCGCGCGTAGCGGAACTCCGTCCAGCCGTACTCGCCCAGGCGCGCCAGCACGGCCCACAGCGCCAGCGGCACCAGCGGCAGCAGCAGCGCGGGGACGGCGCGCACGAGCATCGACAGGCCGCGGTGCTCGCCGTCCTCGTGCACGGGCTCCAGCAGCACCGCGCCGAACAGCCCGATGACCCCCGCCGCGATCACCAGCGGCGACACCAGGTTGCGCGGCAGTTCGCCCGTGGCGAGCACGCGGGCGGCGTACGCGTACAGGATCAGCAGGTAGATGACCAGCACCGGTGCGTACAGCCACCGCCCCAGCACGCTGGCGATCACCGGCACCCCGTCCTCCACCGGCGCGGACAGGCGGTGGATGCCGCCCACCAGGATCCACGGCGCGCAGGCGAAGAAGACGATCCCCGCCAGGTCCGCGTACAGGTGCTCCGGCTGGTTCAGGTCGAAAAGGGAGACGATGGCGGCCACCGCGCCCGCGAGGAGCGCGTACAGCGCCGCGGAGTACAGGGCGATCCCCACCATGCGCACCACCAGCCGCCACGCGAACGCCCACTCCCGCCGCCGGTCGCGCTCCCGCCAGGGGAGCGCGGGCGTCATCACCAGCAGCAGGACGGCGGCGGACGCCAGGAGCGCCCACCGCCACCAGTCCGCGGCGTGTTCCGCGTGCAGCGCCCACACGCCGAACGCCGCGCACGCCGCCACGATCGCCGCCCTCCCCGCCCAGCGCGCGGCCGCGGAGATGACGCCGCGCGCCCGCAGCACGCTGAGCGCGAACACCAGCGGAAACGCCAGCACCACGCACGCGGCCACGCGGAAGAAGTCGTCCTCGTCCTGGAACCGGCCCCGCGCCTGCATCGACAGCGAGACGGCCAGCACCACGCCCAGCGCCACCTCCACCGGCGCCGCGGTAAAGGCGGCGCGCGCGTCGGCGGCGTAGGCGCGCAGGGTGCGCGCCAGCGGGTTGCGCGCGGGCCCGCCCACCAAGGCGCGCGGCGGCTCGCTTCCGGACTCGGGAGAGCCGGTCACGCCGGCCCGCGGCAGTAATCCGCGACGGAGAGCACGCTCGTCACCACCGCGCGCGTCTGCGGACGGACGACGTACTCCGACGCGCCGTAGCGCGGCGACCCGGGATGCCAGTTGTACGTGTATCCCAGCCGGGTCCATGGATAACCGAGCCGGGCAAAGTCATCCACGCCCGATCGGGGATACCCGTTCGGCATCTTCCACGTGGAGAGCATCTTGTCCGCGAACCAGCGGACGTGGGCAGCGTCCACGACGGCGGGAAAGCTGAGCGGGCAGTCCGGGTCCTGCGCGGTGTCGCAGAGCGTGCGGGTAGAGATGGCGGGGTCGGCGGTGGGGCGGAACATGCTGGTGGCGGGCACGCGCATCTCGATGACCCACGCGGCCGGGTAGGTGGGCTGCAGCCCCAGCAGCTGGCGCAGGCGCATCACCTGCTCGTCGTCGGCCCAGTCATCACACGAGTCGCGCACCTCGGGCACCACGGTGACCCACACCTCGTTCGCGAGTGTCGTGTCGCGCACGGGCCACGGGCCGGTCTTGACCGACGCCACGTGCACCATCCCCTGCGCGTCGGGCACCGCGGGAAAGAGCGGGAACACGTGGCGCGCCTCGTACTGCGCGGACTGATACATGGCGTGCGCGTACACGTCCGCCGCCGAGACGGGCGCCGGCATCGAGCTGCCGGGGCTGCCCACCGCCGTGCCGCACGCGCCCGGCAGGACGAGCGCCGCGGCCGCCGCGCCGCCGCGGAGCCACTTCGAAAAGCGTGTGTTCATGATTCGGAGTGGATGGAGGATGATTGGCAGGACCGCGGACACAGGATTATGCCCCAGGCCGGGCCAGCGCAAGAAAATCGGAAAGTGCGGGAGTGCGGGAGTGCGGGAGTGCGGGAGTGCGGTTTTCGTTTGCTGCGGATATTGCGTTGGCTGCGAATAGCGGTTACCTTGGTGGGAAGAAGTCTGTGAACCGAACCAGTGTCCAAATGGTTGTTGCCGAACCGATTGCCACCATCCAGCCCGATGCGAAGCTTTCGCAGGCATCGCGTCGCGCCCGTGAAGTCGTTGAACACGCGGTGCAGCATGCGCCCGCGGCACCGGCGCCCGTCGGCATGGTGCGCATCGAAGTGATCGAGCTTTCGGAGCCCGTGGCCGAGCTCCTTGTCCGCATTCTGGACGAACTTGCGAACGGGCGGGGCATCGCGGTCCAGACCATCGTCAGAGGGGAGGAAGAAGTGTCTACCAGCCAGGCCGCGCGCATGCTGGGCATGTCGCGCCCCACGCTCATCAACCTGCTTGAAAAGGGCGACATCCCCTACCGCAAGGTGGGGACGCACCGCCGCGTGCCCGTGATGGACCTGCTCAAGTACAGGGCGGGAATGCGGCAGGGCGCGCAGCCCTCGCGGGCCGAAAAGCTTCAGGCGCTGGAAGAGATGGCCGACTACGCCGACCGGCTGGGCCTGGGGTACTGATGCGCCCCGCGCCCGCCGCGGTGCTGGACGCGAACGTGCTCTATCCTTTCCAGCTACGGAACCTGCTGCTGCACCTTGCGGTGGACGGCCTGTTCGAGCCCCTGTGGTCCGATCAGATCATCGAGGAATGCATGCGCAATCTCCGCTCGACCGCCGGCCTCAGCGAGGCGCAGTGCGCGCACCTGCTGGGGCAGATGCGCGGCGCGTTTCCCGAGGCGTGGGGCACGGGGTACGAGGGTGCGGCGGATGGACTGCACGTGCCGGACGAGGGCGACCGCCACGTAATCGCACTGGCGATCCACCATGAGGCGGAGGTCATCATCACCCGGAACGGAAGGCACTTTCCGGAGGCGCAGCTCCGGGAGGTCGGCGTCCGGCCAATGGAGCCGGACCAGTTCGTGGCGCGGCTGCTCAAGCGCAATCGTGCGCGGGTGCTGGATGCGGCGGAGCGGCATCGCCTTTCGCTGCGCCGCGCTCCGTTGACGCCAGAACGTTACCTGGAATCACTGCGTACGCACGCGGGTCTGCCGCGGACCGCCCGCAAGCTGGCGGAGGCGGGGTTCGGCGTGGCCCTGTCGGCGTGAAGCGCCCACGCCC
>DATABT010000412.1:0-1532 GCA_036259455.1 Longimicrobium sp.
CCACCCGAGCGGGAGCTCGCGGTCGGCGGGCCAGATGGAGTACTGCTCCTCGTGGTTGATGACCGCGGTGTAGATGGTGGTGTCTTCGCGCTCGTCGCTCATTGCTGCTGCCTCGGAATTACGATGGGGGGTTGCGGCTGCGTGCCGGCACTCCGCGCGAACAGGGCGCACGGAGTCCAATTCCATCAAACTTGACGGATTAGGATATTGTATCACACTCCAGCGCGTGGATCAACCCTGCCCCGGGCCGACCAGTCACCGGACTCGCGATCTCTCCCTCCGCGCCGCCACCGGGGCACGCCCTGTCACCATCCCCCGCACCCGCTTAGATTGCCGCCCGCCATCCCCGGAAAACAGCCGCACATCCGCCGGTGCAACCAACATCACGGACGCACGCCACCGCCAGCCGGACCGGCGCATGAAGGTGGTCTACTTTACGGAGAGCCTGCTTCCCCACGTGGACGGCGTGTCGCGCACGCTGGCGCAGCTCTTCGGGTTCCTGGAAACACACGGCGCCGACTTCCGCATCTACTCGCCGTTCGTTCCCGGGCCGGAACTCTCGTGGAGCGGCCGTGTGCGCCCCGTGCGTTACGTCCGCTTTCCCCTCTACCCCGACTACCGCGTCACCCTGCCCGCGCTGGGCGGCATCAAACGCGAGCTGGAGGCGTGGGGGCCGGACCTGGTGCACCTGGTAAGCCCCACGCCCATGGCGTCGCGGGCACAGGCGTGGGCGAGAAAGAACGGCATCCCCGTCGTCAGCAGCTTTCACACGCACTTCGTCTCCTACTTCCGCTACTACGGCGTGCGGCGGCTGGAGCCGTTCGGGTGGCGGATGCTGCGGCGGTTCTACGAGAAGTGCGAGCGCGTGTACGCCCCGTCCGGCAGCATCATCGCCGAGCTGGCGGAGCACGGAATCACCCACACCGAGCTCTGGTCACGGGGCATCGACCTCGCGCGCTTCTCTCCGGACCATCGCGACCCGGAGCTGCGCGCGATGGCCGGCGCGGACGAGGATACCCCCGTTCTGCTGATGGTCAGCCGCCTGGTCAAGGAAAAGGACATGGCCGACCTGGTGGAGATGGACCGCATCCTGCGGCAGCACGGAAACCAGTACCGCCTCGTGCTCGTAGGAGACGGGCCGATGCGAGCCGAGCTGGAGACCGCGCTGCCGGGTGCCTTCTTCGCCGGGCACCAGAGCGGCGAGGCGCTGGCGCGGTGGTACGCATCCGGCGACGTGTTCGTCTTTCCGTCCACCACGGAGACGTTCGGCAACGTGGTGCTGGAGGCGCAGGCGTCCGGCCTGCCCACGGTCGTCGTGGACAGGGGCGGCCCGCCGGACCTGGTGGAGCCCGGAAAGACGGGGTTCATCGCCCGTGCCAACGACCCCGCGGAGCTGGCCGCCCGGGTGGAGCCGCTGCTGCGGGACCCGGCGGAGCGCGCCCGCATGGGCCGGCTGGCGCGAGACGCCGCCCGTGAGCGGGACTGGGCGGCCATCAACGGAAGACTGCTGGACAGCTACGCCCGAGTCGTGG
>DATABT010000413.1:0-8001 GCA_036259455.1 Longimicrobium sp.
TCCGTTCCGATCGCCGCCCACCAGCCCGGAGGATGGCGTCGCCGACGAACGGGCGGGACCGCGAGCCCCATCTGCCTTCACCCTCCACACGAAAGGACGGGACCCATGAAGAAGATGAAGCTGAACCTGGAGCAGCTGGCCGTAGACTCGTTCGACACCTCGGCGGCGGCGGAAAAGCGCGGAACCGTGTTCGGCGAGCAGTGCACCTGCCACACCCAGTGCACGTGCCCCGGCTGCCCCACCTGCCAGAACTACGCGACCTGCGACCAGAGCTGCAACGGCACCTGCGACGCCAGTTGCGTCTACGGCACCTGCGCGGGGCAGTACACCTGCGAAGGCACCTGCGACTCGTGCTACTTTACGCAGTGCGTCAACACCTGCTACAACTGCCCCACCGTCTCCGGCGGGCCGTGCGAGTGCTGGATCTGACCCGCTGAAGTCCGGACGCGCGCGGGCCCCTCTCGCGGCCCCGCCCGGCCCGCGCGCCGCCAGACGCTTCCACCAATCCTCGCACCAGAACAGTCATCTGAGTCGTTTCGGCGCTACGCGCATCCAGTCGGATGAAGGTCACTCGCGCCGCGAACTGTCATTTCGAAGGAGGCGCCCGCGCGATCGCTGCCGGTGCAGGAACCCGTGGCGCCGACTGAGAAATCTACTCACCCGTGCTGGTGACCCGTTTCTCGCTCCGCGCTCGCCAAGCGTTCTTTCCATCCAGGCCGCATGGAGTTCGAATGTCAGTGCGTCCGTGCGAAGCTGGATGATCAGCCTTCCGCGGCGGGAGGGAAGGTGCCGCCTACCTCGCCGGCGGCGTGCACCATCTCGCGGGCGGCGGCGGCGTACCTGGCCAGCGTGAACAGGTTACCGCGCGAGAGCTTCAGCTTGCCGGTCATCACCGCCGCCACCGGGTCCACCTCGCCGGCCAGCAGGCGCTTCCACTCCGCGGGGCCGGCGCGAAAGAGGTAGGGCGCAGTCTCCAGGTCCTCCGGCGTGGCGATGCGGGTGCCGCGGCAGAGGCCGTTGTTGATGTCCAGCCACACCGCGCGGTCCTGGTGGTTGCCGTGCGCCGGGTCCGCCGACATCAGCAGCACGGCGGCGCCCTCCCAGCCGGCGGCGGCCGTGCGGTAGCTTGCGCGCTGGTTCAGCCGCTCGCAGCAGGCCACGCACCACTCCTCCGTGAACACCTCCATCCACCCCTCCCGTTCGGCTTGCCGTTGCGAGATCGTGCGGTGATGCAGGGTACAGCGGAAGGCAGCGCGGCGAAAGGTGAGGCTGGAATCGCGGCGTGATCAGCGGGCATCACCCGCGTCCGCGAGCCCCCTGTCCCGGAACGCCACGGGGGGAGATGCTGCGCGAGCCTGCCTTCTGTGCGCCTGTGCGCAATCGAAGTCTCCCCTCTCCGCGAGGAACGAGCGGGGAGGGGCCCCGGTCGACGCGCACCACCCCGCCGGAGCACGGTCGAAGTGCAAGTCGCGAGGTGACGAGCGGGTGGGGGCGTGCTCGGGGGCGCCGCCGCGCGCGAAAAACCCTCCCGCCGATCGTCACGATCAGCGGGAGGGCCGGGCAGCGTCCGGAAGCGCGCGTTACTCGGCCGCGGAGGCGGCGACGCGCGCGAGGAGCTTTTCCACCTCTTCCACCACGCGGCGCGGCTCGATGGGCTTGGCCAGGTAGCTCTCGCACCCGGCCTCCTTCGCGCGCTGGCGGTCCTCGGCCATGGCGTGCGCCGTCAGCGCGATCACGGGGATGTGCGCGGTTTCCGGGTCGGCCTTCAGGCGGCGCGTGGCCTCCCACCCGTCAATCCCCGGCATGGCGACGTCCATCAGGATCAGCGCCGGGCGCAGCTCGCGCGCAAGGCGGATCCCCTCTTCACCCGTGCCGGCCTCCGCGACCTCGTGGCCGCAGTGGCGCAGGATGGTGGTGTAGATGGTACGATTGTCTTCATTGTCCTCCACCAGGAGGACGGAAACGGAGGTCATGGTCTGTCCGGTCTGGCTGACGTGGCGTGCGGCTGCGGCTTGGCATGCAAGAACCGGGCGGGCCGGGGGGCACTGGAACGGGTCCTTGTACCTCCGAGCGCGACGGTTGTTTCCCTCCACGCGTAACGAAACGATTGTCGAACCACGGCTTACGCGCGCATTGCCTCACGGCCCGGTCGCACCGTATCGTTCGTTATCGGCCCCCGCACATCCACCGGTTCCCCACGATGAGCTTCATCCAGGCGCCGCCCTCGCTGGGCAACCAGTTCGAGGACGACGCGGCGCTCCGCTCCCTGCTCGCCCGCCTCCTGCCGCCCGGCGTGCTGCGCGAGGCGCAGCCGTCGCTGCGCGAGATGGGCCGCTTTTCCGCCGAGCTGTATCCCGCGCAGCTGGCGGACCGGCTGAGCGAGCCGGCGCTGACGCAGTGGGACGCGTGGGGCAACCGCGTGGATCGCATCGAGCTCACGCCCCTGTGGCGCACGGCGGAGCGCATCGCGGCGGAGCACGGGGTGGTCGCCACGGCGTACGAGCGCGCCCACGGCCGCTTCAGCCGCATCCACCAGTTCGCGCTGGCGTACCTCTTCACTCCCTCGACAGACATCTACGCCTGTCCGTTGGCCATGACGGACGGCGCCGCGCGCGTGCTGCTGGATTCCGGCAACCGCGCCCTCATCGACCGCGCCGTTCCCCACCTCACCAGCCGCGACCCGGCCGCGTTCTGGACCAGCGGGCAGTGGATGACGGAGACCACCGGCGGCAGCGACGTCGGCCGGACGGAGACGGAGGCGCGGCGGGATGCGGAGGGGGAGTGGAGGCTCTTCGGCCGCAAGTGGTTCACCTCCGCCGCCACCTCGCAGATGGCGCTCACCCTCGCGCGCCCCGCGGGCAATCCGCCCGGCGGCCGCGGCCTCGCCCTCTTCTACGTGGAGACGCGCGGCGAGAGCGGAAGGCCGAGGGGCATCCGCATCGACCGGCTGAAGGACAAGCTGGGGACGCGCAAGCTGCCCACGGCGGAGCTCACGCTGGACGGAACGCCCGCCATCCCCGTCCTGGGCCTTTCGGACGGCGTGCGCAACATCGCGCCGATGCTGAACGTGACGCGCACCTGGAACGCGGTGAGCGCCGTGGCGCTCATGCGGCGCGGCCTGGCCTTGGCGGAAGACTACGCCCGGCGGCGGTCCGCGTTCGGCGCGGTGCTGGCGGAGCAGCCGCTGCACGCCGACACGCTGGACGGCCTGCGCGCGGAGTGGATGGGCGCGCTGCACCTGACCTTTCGCGTCGCGGAGCTCATCGGTGCGCAGGAAGCGGGGGAGCTGGACGACGGCGGCCGCGCGCTGCTGCGCATCCTCACGCCGCTGGCCAAGCTGACCACGGCGCGCCAGGCCGTCGCCGTCGCCAGCGAGGTGGTGGAGGCGTTCGGCGGCGCGGGATACGTGGAGGACACCGGAATTCCGGCCATCCTCCGCGACGCGCAGGTCCTCTCCATCTGGGAGGGGACCACGAACGTGCTGTCGCTGGATACGCTGCGCGCGCTGGAATCCGCCGGCGGGCTGGCGACCGTTCGCGCGGAGGTGGAGCGGTGCGCGGCGGAGGTGGCCGATTCGTCACTCGTCCCCATCGTTCGGACCGTACTGCGGGCGATGGATCGCGCGGAGGGGTGGCTGGAAGAGGCGGCCCGCAGCGGCCGCGCGGAGGTGGAGGCGGGCGCGCGCCGCTTCGCGCTGACGCTGGGCCGCGCGCTGGAGGTGGCGCTGCTGATCGCGCACGCGCAGTGGGAGGCCGCGCGCGGGGAAGGGGATGCGGCCCGCGCCGCCCGGCGGCTGGCGCTGAACGGCATCCTGTTGATCCACAACCAGATGGACGCTGCGGATGCCGGGGAGCCGTACGCGGGCGCCGCCGGAGAAACATCTGCTACGGAAGGATGAGGCAGATCGGGCGCGGTTCTTGCCGCCTCGCGCGGCACGGACGGGCTCGATCCCACTGCGAATGATCGGAAACGGAACCATGCCGAAGCACCTTCGTGTGTTCGCTGCGCTGGTGGCCTGCGCGCTGGCGGCGTGCGGCACCGACAGCACGCAGCCCTCCCGCCTCATCCCTACGGGCGGGCCGGCGCTGGGCCTGTTCGACCCGCCGGTGGTGGTCGACGTTCTGCAGCGATCGCAGCCGCTGCTGCACAATTTTTCAGCAACGGGCGTGATCGGGCGCGGCGGCGGGGTGCTGCGCATTCCCGAGGCGGGGTTTTCCATCACGTTCCCGCTCAACGCCGTCCGCGAGCCGACCACCATCACCGTCACCGCGCTGGAAGGGTCGGCGGTGGCATATACCTTCGAGCCGCACGGCCTGGTCTTCAACAAGGCTCCGGTGATCAGCCAGGACCTGCGCGGCACGGAGGTTTTCCGCAACCCGACGCTGCTGCTGGGGCTCGAGGGCGTCTACTTCCTGGACGAGAGCCACCTCTCGGGGCTGACCGCCATCATCCGCGAGACCAGGCCGGCGCTGGTGGACCTGCTCTCGTGGCGGATGCGCTTCGACGTGCAGCACTTCTCCGGCTACAGCGTATCCACGCGGCGCGGCGGATACATCAACTCGTCGGGGAACCTGATCCCCTTCGAACGCTGACCCGCCGGGCAGCTGCGCGCGGGGAACAAGACGAGGAGGGGCCGGGTCCCAACGGGGCGCGGCCCCTCCGCGCATTCCGAAAGAAGAACGTTGCACGGACGGCCCGGAAGCCTTTACATACGGCCCCGGGCGCCTGGCGCATGGCTCAGCGCCCTCTGCCGACCACATTCCCGCTTTTGATGACGTCCCCTCCCGACGCGCCTCCGGAAATCGCCGGGGTCATCGCGCGCGGCCAGACGGCCGAGCGCGAAGGACGGCGCGACGATGCCGCCGCGCTGTACGAGCAGGCGCTGTATGGCCTGCGCGGGGCGGAGCTCGCGCCGCTCGCGTGCTCTCTGCTGCGCTGGGTGGCGCGCTGCCGGCTGGAGTCCATGGACCTGGACGCGGCGTACGACACCGCCCTGGCGGCGATGGCCGTGGCCCGGGCGGCGGAGCACGGCCCTTCGCGGGCGCACGCCATGAACGTGCTCGCCAACGTGCTGCGCGCCCTGGGCGACCTGGACGAGGCCCGCGCGCTGTACCTGCGCGCGCACGACGAGGCGCGCCGCGCGGGCGAGGCCACGCTGCTGGCCATGGTGGAGCAGAACCTGGGCGTGCTGAGCAACATTCGCGGCGACTACCGCGAGGCGCTCAAGCGCTACCGCGCCAGCCTGGCCGCCCACCGTTCCCTGGGCGAGGACCACTACGCCGCGCACGTTCTCAACAACCTGGGAATGCTCTACACGGACCAGCGCCGGTGGCGCGCGGCGGAGCGCTCCTACGCCGAGGCGCTGCGCATCTGCGACCGCCTGGACGACGTGGGCACGCGGCTGCGGGTGGAGAACAACCGCGTGGAGATGCTGGCGGAGCAGGAGCGCTGGGACGAGGCGGGCGCCGCCTGCCGCGCCGCGCTGCAGCGGGCGCGGGAGCTGGGCGATCCGTTCAGCCAGGCCGAGTCGCACAAGCACCTGGGCGTGATCTCGCGCGAGACGGGAGACTGGCAGGCGGCGGACGAGCACCTGACCACGGCCGCGCGCATGGCGGAGGAGCGCGGCGACCTGCTGCTGCGCGCGGAGACGGCGCGCGAGCTGGCGGCGCTGCACTGGCGCCGCCACCGCAACCGCGAGACGCTGCAGCAGCTGAACCTGGCGCACCGCCTCTTCAGCCAGCTGGAGGCCCGGCGCGACGTCTCCGACGTCTCCGCGCGGCTGCACGACCTGGAGACCATGTTCCTGCACATCGTTTCGATGTGGGGGCAGTCCATCGAGTCCGCGGACCACTACACGCAGGGCCACTGCGAGCGGGTGGCGGACCGGGCGTGCGCACTGGCCCGGGCGGTGGGGTACGACGACGGCACGCTGCTCTGGTTCCGCATGGGCGCGCTGCTGCACGACGTGGGCAAGATCGACGTTCCCCCGGAGATCCTGAACAAGCCGGGGCCGCTCACGCCGGAAGAGCGCGCCATCATGGAGCGCCATCCGGACGTGGGGGTGGAGCTCATCGGCGACCTGGAGTTCCCCTGGGACGTGCGCCCCATGGTGCGGCACCACCACGAGGCGTGGGACGGCAGCGGCTACCCCGCGCACCTGGCGGGGGAGGACATCCCCCTCTCCGCCCGCATCCTCTGCGTCGCCGACGTCTACGACGCGCTCGCCACCGACCGGCCCTACCGCAAGGCGTTCTCGCACGAGCGGACGATGCAGATCATGCAGGAGGATGCGGGGCACATCTTCGATCCCACCCTGTTCTCCGTGTTTCGCGAGGTCTGCGGCGGCCGCACCGTTCGCGCATCCGCGTCCCCGGTCTGAAAAGATCCGGCCGCAGCGTGCGCGGAGGAGAAAAGAGAGTACGCTCAGGCCTTCATCAGTTCTCCGCGTACTCTCTTTTCACTTCGCGTACTCTGCGTTCAGAATGCCGTTTCGATACGCTCCCGCGCCCTGTATCTTCACGCTTTCCACCAGCCTGGATTGCGAGACGATGACGATTGCCGAAGAGACGGAGCTGCTGATCGCCACGCGGCGCGACCTGCACCGCCACCCGGAGCTGGGGTTCGAGGAGCACCGCACCGCGGGCATCGCGGCCGGGCGGCTGCGCGCGGCGGGATACGAGGTGCGGACGGGGCTGGCCGTCACCGGCGTGGTGGGCACGCTGCGCGGCGGCGCGGGGGATGGGCTTACCCTGCTGCTGCGCGCGGACATGGACGCGCTCCCCATCACCGAGCAGACGGCACACGGCTTCGGCAGCGGCACCGCGGGAAAGATGCACGCCTGCGGGCACGACGCCCACGTGGCCATCGGCCTGGCCGTCGCGGAGCGGCTGGCGCGCTCGCGTGATACCTGGCGCGGCACGGTGAAGTACGTGTTCCAGCCGGCGGAAGAGGGGCTGGGCGGGGCGATGGGGATGATCGAGGCCGGCGTGCTGGAGGGCGTGGACGCCGCGCTGGGGCTGCACGTGTGGCTGGGGCTGCCCAGCGGCATCGTGGGCGTGGTGCAGGGGCCGCAGATGGCGGGCGCCATCGAGTGGTCGGTGGAGATCAGGGGGCGCGGCGGGCACGGCGCCCTGCCGCACGAGACCATCGACGCGCTGCACGCCGCTGGCCAGGTAGTGGTCGCGCTGCAGAGCATCGTCTCGCGCACGGCGCCGCCGCTGGAGCCGGCGGTGGTCACCGTCGGCAGCTTGCACGCGGGGTCCGCGCACAACGTGATCGCGGAGTCGGCGAAGCTCACGGGAACGGTGCGCGCCTTTGACCCCGCGCTGCTGGAGGCGCTCCCCGGGCACGTGGAGCGGGTGATCGCCGGCGTCTGCGCGGCGATGGGGACCACGTACGAGTACCGCTGGCGCTGGGAAGGCCCGCCCACGGTGAACGATCCCGCGATCGCGCAGATCGTGGCACGCGAGGCGGAGCGCATCGTGGGCGCGGAGCGCGTGCGCACCGACCCGGACGTGCGCACGATGGCGGCGGAGGACTTCGGCGACGTGCTGAAGCGCGTTCCCGGCTGCTACTTCTTCGTGGGCGGGCGCAACGAGGAGCGGGGGATGACGCACCCGCACCACTCGCCGCGCTTTGACCTGTGCGAGGACTGCATGCCCGTCGCCGTGGACGTGCTGGAGGCCGCCGCCCTCGCCGTGCTCAACGGGGCGTGATAGGGATCATATCAGGAAAAAGGGGTTCATCGCGGATTTCGTTGCACGCACGAAGTCTGTGCCGTGAGCTGTTATTTCGAAGGAGGCGCCGCGAGGACTTGCCTCATGCAGGATCTTGTTGCGCCGACTGAGAAATCTACTCACCCACACTCATGGCTGGCCGCACGTCCCGGGACCCGCCTCCGATGCGCCGCACGGAAGCGGGTCGAGGACCGAGCCGTGGGCCGGATCACCAGCACGGGTGAGTAGATTTCTCAGTCGGCGCCATGGAAATCCTGCACGGGCT
>DATABT010000414.1:0-3356 GCA_036259455.1 Longimicrobium sp.
CCGCGCACGAGCAGGCGCCCGCGCAGGTGGCCGTGGGTGCGGACGGGGCGATCTACGTCCTCTGGCAGAACAACACCAAGGTCCCGGGCCGCCGCTTTGCCGCGAGCGACCTGCGCTTCGCGCGCTCGGCGGACGGAGGCCGCACCTTCTCCCCCGCCATCACGGTGAACGACGACGCGGGCGGCGTCCCTTCGTCGCACACCTTCCACGACCTGGCCGTGGCGCCGGACGGGACGGTGTGGGTCTCCTGGCTGGACTCGCGCGCCAGGGACGCCGCCCGCGCCGCGCGTCATCGTCCCCCCACCCCGCCCGCGGAGGGGCATGAGCACGCCCAGAGGGACATGCGGGATGACGAGAACCTTCCGCCGTCCGAGGTGCGCGTGGCGAAGTCCACGGACGGCGGGCTGACGTTCGGCGCCAGCATGGTGGTGGACACGGCGCCGTGCCCGTGCTGCCGCACCTCGCTGGCGTTCGGGCCGGACGGCGCCGTCTACCTGGCGTGGCGCAAGGAGTACGGCGGCGACGTGCGCGACGTGGTGGTGGCGCGGATGGGCGCCGGCGAGGCGGCGTTCTCCGCGCCCGTGCGGGTGCACGCGGACGCGTGGGTGTTCCCCGCCTGCCCGCACGCGGGCCCCGCGCTCGCCGTCGATGCGCGCGGCCGCCTGCACGTGGGCTGGTACACGGGAAAGGAGGGGCGGCAGGGCCTGTGGTACGCCCGCTCCGACGACGGCGCCCGCACCTTCGGCGCGCCCGTGGCGCTGGTGACCGGGGCGGACATCCCGCCCTCGCGGCTGGCCTTCACCCCGGACGGCGACGACGTGCTCGCCGCGTGGGACGACCGTCCGGCGCAGGGCACCCGCCGCGTCGCCCTCGCGCGCGTCACGGACGGAGAGGTGGTGCGGATGGATGGCATGGACGGCCGCATCCCCGCGCTGGATTCGCGGAACGGATCCGCGCTGATTGCCGTGCACGACGACCGGTCCGTCCGCGCCGCCTGGATCACCCGCCGCTGATCGCCACCGACCGCATCACATCCACCCGACGCGACGAGGCCCGCCCCCACACCGGGAGCGGGCCTCTTCCGCACTCACGCACTCACGCACTTTACAGGTTCTGGACGATCCAGTCCGTCATCAGGTTGTACAGGTGCGCGCTGGTGGGGCCGCCGCTGATGGAGTGCGTGCGGTTGGGGTAGGCCATGAACTGGAACTGCTTGCTCGCGGCCTGCAGCGCGTTGGCCAGCCGGATGCTGTTCTGAAAGTGCACGTTGTCGTCGCCGGTGCCGTGCACGAGCAGCAGCTTGCCGCGCAGGTCGGCGGCGGCGTTCAGCGGCGCGCCCAGCCGGTAGCCCTCGGGGTTCTCCTGCGGCGTGCGCATGAAGCGCTCGGTGTAGATGGTGTCGTACAGCCCCCAGTCCGCCACCGGCGCCACGGCGATGCCGGCCTTGAACGGCGCGCCGGGGCGCGTCATGGCCATGGCCGTCATGTAGCCGCCGTAGCTCCACCCCCAGATGCCGATGCGCGCCGGGTCCACGTACGGCTGCTGCGCCAGCCAGTTGGCCGCCTCGATCTGGTCCGCCGCCTCCTGCTGGCCCAGCCTGAGGTAGACCGTCTTCTTGAAGTCGCGCCCGCGCCCGCCGGTGCCGCGGTTGTCCACGCTCACCACGATGTAGCCGCGCTGCGCCAGGGACTGGTGCCACAGGTAACGGCTGCCGCCCCACGCGTTGGCCACCGTCTGCGACCCCGGGCCGCCGTACACGTACATGAGCACCGGGTACCTGCGCGACGGGTCGAAGTCGCGCGGCTTGATCATCCACGCGTTCAGCTCCGTGCCGTCCCGCGTGGGGATGGTGAAGAACTCCGGCGCCGAGATCGAGAGGTTCGCCAGCGTCTGGCGGACCCGCGCGTTGTCCACCAGCGTGCGCACCTCCGCCCCGTTCGCCCGGTGCAGCGTGATGACGGGGGGCGTGGATACGGTGGAGTACGAGTCCAGGTAGTACGTCCCCGCCGGGCTGATGGCGGCATTGTGCGTCCCCGGCGCGCGGCTCAGCTGCTCGATGCCGCCGCGGCCGTTCAGACGCACGCGGTAGACGTGGCGCTCGCCCGGGCCCTCTTCCGTGGCGCCGAAGTACACCCATCCGCCGCGCTCGTCCACCCCCATCACCCGCGTCACCTCCCACGGGCCGCGGGTCAGCTGGCGCGCGACGGAGCCGTCACGGTTGTAGACGTAGAGATGGTTCCAGCCGTCGCGCTCGCTGGTCCACAGGAACTCGCGCCCGCCGTTCAGCCAGGTAAAGTCGTCCGTCACGTCCACCCAGGCCGCGTCCGTCTCGGTGAACAGCACGCGGCTGCGGCCGGTGGTGGCGTCGGCCAGCAGCACGTCAAGGCGGTTCTGGATGCGGTTGGTGCGCTGGATGACCACCTCGTTGGGCGACTCGGCCCATTCCAGCCGCGCCAGCAGCGCCTCAGGGTCGTTGCCCGTGTCCATCCACGTGGTTTCGCCGCCGTCGGCGCCGACCACGCCGATGCGCGCGATGGGGTTGGGCGTGCCCGCCTTGGGGTAGCGCAGGGCGATGGGCTGCGAGTAGAGGCTGTCCGTCTCCTGGATCATGTAGAAGGTGCGCACGGGCGACTGGTCGATGCGCCAGAACGCGATCCGCCGGCCGTCGGGGCTCCACCGCCACCCGTCCTGCAGTCCCAGCTCCTCCTCGTACACCCAGTCGAAGGTGCCGTTGATGATCTGCTCGCTTCCGTCGCGGGTGAGCCGCGTCTCGCGCCCCGTGGCCAGGTCGGCGACGAAGATGTCGTTGTCGCGCACGAAGCCCACCCTGGACCCGTCGGGCGAGAACTTGGCGAACATCAGCCAGCCGTTCTCCGACACGGGCGCGAGGGTGCGGCGGTCCAGGTCCCAGACGTAGTACTTGCCGCGGGTGTTCGTCCGCCACACGCGCTGCGTGCTGGTGAAGATGAGCAGCTTGCGCTCATCCCCCGACCACTGGTAGTCCTCGATCTCGATGGGCCGCGTGGCGCCCCGCGGCACCAGGGCGCTGGCGGGGACCAGCACGTCGCGGCGGCCGCTGGCGGCGTCTTCCACCATCAGGTCGCCGTTGTCGCCCACGAAGGTGTAGCGCTGGCCGTCGTTGAGCCACTGGATGGCCGGCAGCCCCTGCAGCCGGAACTCGCCGCCGAAGATACGCTCGGGAGTGAGCCGCGAGGGCGGGGTCTGCGTCTGCTGCTGGGCGGGCGCCGGCGCGGCCGCCAGCAGCGCCGCGAGTCCGAACGCCAGGTGCCGTACGGGGATTGGCATGGGCATGGGTCGATGATGCGTGGGTCCAAAGGAAGCCGCGGCGTCCTCGC
>DATABT010000415.1:0-5655 GCA_036259455.1 Longimicrobium sp.
TTTTTTGACTCATCGCGAATTTCGTTGCAACGGACCGTCGCCCGCACGCCGCGCATTTCATTCCGAGGGAGGCGCCTGATGGATCTGCGCCGGTGCATGATCTTCAGCGCCAACCGAGGAATCCGCTCACCCATGCTCGAGGATCGCGTCCGGTCGTGGACTCGCCCGATCCGTACGCCGCACATGGGCGCGTGCGGGGCGGAAAACCCGCGGGGCCGGATCCAGCACGCAGGCCGGCCACCCCGTACCGGAGAGTAGATTTCTGAACTGTGGCCTGTGTCTCTACTGGACGCGGGCGGGGTGGTGATGGAGTGAAGGCGTGAGCGGGTGATGCAGCGCGGAGAGGACGCGAAGGCAGATGCCGTCTCCGCGTCCTCTCGTTTTTCCGCCGCGTCCTCGGCGTGACATCGCGCGCCCGGGGGGCGGGGCTTTCTACAACCGCCGCAGAGAGGTTAACTTACCGAGTTCTACACCGGACGGACCGCGTACAATTCTAGATCGAGATCGCACGTTGCGACTGGACCATATCCGCAATTTCTGCATCGTCGCGCACATCGACCACGGAAAGAGCACACTGGCCGACCGCCTGCTGGAGACCACCGGGACCCTGCAGCAGCGCGAGATGAAGGACCAGGTGCTCGATTCCATGGACATCGAGCGCGAGCGGGGCATTACCATCAAGCTGAACGCGGTGCGCATGCGCTACAACGCGCGCGACGGCCGCGAGTACCAGCTGAACCTCATCGACACGCCGGGGCACGTCGACTTCACCTACGAGGTGTCGCGCTCGCTGGCGGCGTGCGAGGGGGCGATCCTGGTCGTCGACGCCTCGCAGGGGGTGCAGGCGCAGACGCTGAGCAACCTGTTCCTGGCGATGGAGGCGGGGCTGGAGATCATCCCCGTCCTCAACAAGATCGACCTGCCGGGCGCGGAGCCGGAGCGGCGCCGCGCGGAGCTGGTCGACCTGCTCGGCGTGGACCCGGACGACGTGATTGCGGCGTCGGCCAAGGCGGGGACCGGCATCGAGGAGATCCTGGAAGCCGTGGTCGCCAGGGTGCCGCCGCCGCAGGGCGACCCCGGCGCTCCGCCCCGCGCGCTGATCTTCGACTCGTACTACGACAAGTACGTGGGTGCGGTGCCCAGCATTCGCGTGGTGGACGGCGTCTTTCGCCCCGGCATGCGCATCGCCTTCGGGTCCAACGACAGCGTCTATCCCGTGGACGAGGTCGGCTACCTGCAGCTGGGGCGCTTCGCCGCCAGGGAGCTGCGGCCGGGCGAGGTGGGTTACATCATCGCCGGCATCAAGCGCGTGGCCGACACGCGCAGCGGCGACACCATCCTGGACGCGGACAACCGCGCGCCGGAGCTGCTTCCCGGGTACCAGGAGGTCAAGCCGATGGTGTTCGCGGGGATCTATCCGACGGACACGGAGCAGTACGAGGACCTGCGCGACGCGCTGGCCAAGCTCAAGCTGAACGACGCGTCGCTGGTCTACGAGCCGGAGACGTCGCTGGCGCTGGGATTCGGGTTCCGCTGCGGCTTCCTGGGGCTGCTGCACATGGAGATCATCCAGGAGCGGCTGGAGCGCGAGCACGACCTGGACCTCATCACCACCGTCCCCAACGTGAAGTACACGGTGCGGATGACGGACGGCGAGGAGCTGTGGGTGGAGAGCCCCAGCACGCTTCCCGATCCCACCAAGATCCATGAAATCGAGGAGCCGTACGTGCGCGCCCGGGTGCTGTGCCCCGCGGAGTACATCGGCGCCGTCCAGAAGCTGTGCCACGAGCGGCGCGGCACCTTCATGGGGATGACGTATCCCGATCCACAGCGGGTGGAGCTGACGTACGAGCTTCCCCTGGCGGAGATCGTCCTGGACTTCTACGACCGGCTGAAGAGCGCTACCCGCGGCTACGCGTCGCTGGACTACGAGATGGTGGGGTACCGCGCAAACCCGCTGGTCAAGCTCGACATGCTGATCAACAGCGACCCGGTGGATGCCTTCTCGGTCATCATCCACCGCGACAAAGCGTACGAGTACGGGCGCAACATCGCCGAAAAGCTCAAGGAGCTCATCCCCCGGCAGCAGTTCGAGGTGGTGATCCAGGCGGCCATCGGCAACAAGATCATCGCCCGCGAGAGCAAGAGCGCGCTGCGCAAGAACGTGACGGCCAAGTGCTACGGCGGCGACATCACCCGCAAGCGCAAGCTGCTGGAGAAGCAGAAGGAAGGTAAGAAGCGGATGAAGCAGGTCGGTACGGTGGAGATTCCGCAGGAGGCCTTCCTGGCCGTGCTGCAGATCGGGGGATAAAGACGGCGTCACACGGAGGACGCGAAGGAAAGAGAGAGGATGCGGAGGCGTGATCACGTCTCCGCGTCCTCTCTTCTTTCCTCCGCGTCCTCCGTGCGGTTCTCCGGTTTCCCGGAGACGGACGCGGGGTTACAATACGCCGCGGCGAACAGGGCGCCGCGCCATCCATCGAAACGACCTACGAAGTGCGACTTCCCATCTTCGGCGGGGTGCTGCGCGGGCGGTGGTGGCTCCCCGCCAGCCGGGGCAAGATCCTCCGCATCCTCAACGGCACCTACGAGCGCGAGCAGACGCGGCTGTTCCAGGAGCACGTCCGCCCCGGCGCCACGGTGCTGGACGTGGGCGCGCACGTGGGGTACTACACGGTGCTTTCCGCCGTGCTGGCGGGGCCGTCCGGGCGGGTGCACGCCTTCGAGCCCAATCCCACGAACGCGGAGTTCCTGCGGCGCCACGTGCGCGTCAACCGTCTGGCGAACGTCACCGTGGAGCAGGCGGCGGTGAGCGACCGCGCGGGGACGGCGCGCTTCGACTTCGGCACCGGGAGCGGCACGGGGCGCCTGGCCGACGCGGGCGCGCTGGAGGTGCGCACGATCCGGCTCGACGACTACTGCGCGGAGCACGGTCTGGCGCCCGCGGCGGTCAAGATCGACGTGGAGGGGGCGGAGACGAACGTCCTTGCCGGCGCGCGGGAAACGCTGGCGCGGCACCATCCCACGATCTTTCTCTCCACCCACGGCGCCGGGGTACATGCGGCGTCGCTGGCGTTTCTGCGCGGGCTGGGGTACCGGCTGCGGCCCATCCTGGGCGGCGACCTGGAGACCACCACGGAAGTGCTGGCCACGCACGGCGGAGCCTGACGCGTGCGGCTGTCGGTCATCGTCTCCACCTACAACAAGCCGCGCGACCTGGAGCGGGTGCTCCGGGGATACGCGGCGCAGACGGACCGCGGCTTCGAGCTGCTGGTGGCCGACGACGGCTCCGGCGCCGGGACCGCGGCCATCATCGACCGCGTCCGGCGCGAGGCGGCGCTGCCGGTCATCCACGTGTGGCACGAGGACCGGGGCTTCCGCAAGTCGGAGATCATGAACCGCGCGATCGTCGCGTCCACGGGCGACTACCTGCTCTTCACCGACGGCGACAGCATCCCCCGCGCGGACCTTGTCGGAGTTCATCGCGCGCTGGCCCGGCCTGGGGCGTACCTGGGCGGCGGCTACCTGAAGCTCTCCCCCGAGGCCAGCGACGCGATCACGGTGGATGACGTGCGCGAGGGCCGGTTCGTGGAGCTGCGCTGGCTTCGGGCGCGGGGCTGGCGCGCGGGACGGCGCGCGTTGCGGCTGGTGCGCTCGCCGCTGCTGGCCGCGACGCTGGACCGGCTTACGCCCACGGCGCCGCTGTTCGCGGGGAACAACGCGTCCGTCTGGCGCGAGGCCATGCTCGCCGTCAACGGCTTCGACATGGAGATGGGGTACGGCGGACTGGACCGCGCCGTGGGCTACCGCCTGGTGAACCTGGGCATCCGCGGCATCCAGGTGCGCCACCGCGCCGTCTGCATGCACCTGCACCACGACCGCCCCTACAAGGATCCCGGGGTGATGCGGCGCAACCGCGAGATCCTGGAGTCCATTCGCCGCACCGGCCAGACGCGCGCCCGCCGCGGCATCGCCGAGCTGGAGCCCGACCCCGCGCTGCGCATCGACCGGGGCGGGCCGGACGCCTGACGCCGACCAGACGGACGGGAACGGCAATGGGGGCGGCGGGCCATGCGGCCCCCACCCCCATCAACCGAGCTGCGCCGCCCTCAACTCGTCACGGGCACTGCGGGCCGACCACGGTGCAGTTGCAGGTGCCGTCGCAGGACGCCGGGTCCAGGCAGCTGTTGTAGCAGGTCCGCTCCGGCGCATCCAGCGAGATCACCTGCTCGCCGTGCACCGTACCGCTGCCCGCCACTTCGCGGCTGGTGGTGAACGTCTCGACCTGAAGCGCATCCAGCGCAAGCCTGACCTTCTTCATCGATGCCTCGCAGTTCGGAATGGACATGTACTCGGCGGGAAGCCGGCGGCAGCCCGCCGGGAGGACGTGGAAAAGATAGCCAGTGAATCTGACGCACGCAATCGGACAAGAATCGTATTTCGCTCCATGGCTCCGCACCGACGATCACGCACCCGCAGTTGCAGGCGTATTCCCCATTCCCTCGCAGTTCGCCCATTCCCTCCCAGTTCCTCCCTTTCCTCCCGCGGCACCGCCGTTGTAGCTTGCCGGACTCCCGCGGACGCCGCCGCGGAGGGCGCTTCACCAGCCCCCAGACCTGCACATGACGCCCGGAACGGCTGAGAAGAAGTGGATCGTCGGTGTGGACCTCGGCGGCACCAACATCGTCGTGGGGCTCGTTCCCATCCACGGCGGCGACGTGCTGGGGCTGCACACGCTGCCGACGGATAGCCAGCGCGGCGCCAAGTTCGTCGTCGACCGCATCGTGGGGATGGTGGAGCGGGCGATCGCTGACGTCACGTCGCAGCACGGCACCACGCGCGGCGCCGTCGCGGGGGTGGGGATCGGCTCGCCGGGGCCGCTGGACCGCAAGACGGGGACGGTCATCAACACCCCCAACCTGGGGTGGCGCAACTTTCCCCTGCGTGACCTGGTGAGCAACCAGGTCAAGCTCCCCTGCACGCTGGACAACGACGCCAACTGCGCCACCTACGGCGAGTGGTGGCTGGGCGCCGGCCGCGGCGTGGACACGCTCGTCGGCCTTACGCTGGGGACGGGGATCGGCGGCGGGATCGTGCTGAACGGGCAGATCTACCACGGCTGCAGCGACGTGGCGGGCGAGATCGGCCACATGACCATCGACAGCAACGGGCGCCGCTGCAAGTGCGGCAACTACGGCTGCCTGGAGCAGTACGCCAGCGGCCCCGCCATCGCCGTCCGCGCCGTGGAGGGGATCGAGGCGGGGGCGGAGACGGTGCTCGTCGACATGGTGCAGGGGAAGCTGGAGGACATCACCGCCGCGCTGATCTACGAAGCCACGGTGGAGGGCGACCCCTACGCCACGGAAGTGATGAAGGACACGGCCAAGTTCCTGGGCGCGGGCGTGGCGAGCATCATCAACATCCTGAACCCGGAGATGGTGGTGATCGCGGGCGGCGTGACCCGCGCGGGCGACACGCTCTTCGAGCCGCTGCGCGCCGAGGTGCGCCGCCGCGCGTTCCGCAGCGCGCAGGAGTGCTGCCGCATCGTTCCCGCGGAACTGCCGGGGACGGCGGGGGTCGTGGGCGCGGCGGGGGTGTTCAAGCTGGAGAACTACGGGGCGGTCTGAGGGGACAAGGGGACAAGGGGACAAGGGG
>DATABT010000416.1:0-4328 GCA_036259455.1 Longimicrobium sp.
GGCGTCGCGCCGCGCGAGCTCGCGGTCCCGCGCCAGCGCGGCCGCCGCCGCGGCAAGGGACGGAGCGGCCGGCGACACGGCACGGCTCGCGGCCGCCAGCCCGTACGCCCCCCGCACGGCCGCTTCCCCCACCCGCGGATCGTCCTCGCCGCGAACGGCGTCTTCGATCAGGCGCTGGTGCATCCTGCCCAGCTCCACGTCACGCTCCCGCCCGTCCGCGCCGATCGGGACCAGCGCCTGCGGGTCCACCCGGTAGGCGCGGCCCTCCCGCGTGCCGTCCAGGAGCGCCCAGACCAGCGGGGTACGCGTCTGGGGGGTGAGCCGCGGGTCGTGCAGGGCGTACTCCATCAGCCGGAACGGGCTGCCCATCCCCAGCCGCAGCCGCTCCAGGTAGCCCGCGGCGACCACCTCCTGCCGTGACAGCCCGTCTGCCGCGGCCTGCTGCCGCGACGCCAGGTCCCGGGCGTAGCGGGCACCGTTCGCCAGCTCGCGGGAAAAGTCGGGCGCCTCCCGCCGCGGTCCGGCCTGGCACCCGGCCAGCAGGCCGAGCGCCAGCGAGAAAGCGGTGATGCGTGGAATCGACGTGCGGACGAAGGGACGCGTGGATCTGGATGTCACCGTGAACCGCGTGCTGGAGCGGGGCTGCGCGTGGGGAGAGGAGCGTGCGGGGTTCCGTGCGGGGCACGGCCGCCCATGCATCTACCCCCGGGAGGGCGCAAAGTGCTGCTCACCTCGCGGGGCGGCGCTCCGGATCAGGCGCCGGGCGGGATCGCCGTCCGCCCCGCGTCCTCCGCCACGGGCGCCGGGGCGCCCTCCCGTCCGGCGCGCAGGGGAAGCCACAGGCTGAACACGGAGCCGCGCCCCACCTCGCTCTCCGCCGTGAGGTCGCCGCCCAGCAGGCGCGCGACGCGCCGCGCGATGGCGAGCCCCAGCCCGTGCCCCTCCACGCCGTCGTCGCCCTCCGCGCGGTAGAACTCCTCGAACAGGCGGGCCATGCCGGCGGGAGGAATGCCGGGGCCGAAGTCCTCCACGCGCAGGACGGCCCACTCTCCCGCCCCCGGACCGTGCTCCGCGCGCCCGGCCGAGAGGACGATGCGGTCCGAGTCCCGCGCGTACTTGATGGCGTTGGAGACCAGATTGCCCAGGATCTGGCGCACGCGCGCGGGGTCGGTGTGAACGGGGATGCCATCCGCGACGCGGACCTGCAGCGCGCGTCCCGCCGCCCGGGCGGCGGCGTGGTACTCGTCGGCCGTCTCGCGCAGCAGCGTGGATAGCTCCGTGGCGCGCCGCTCCACCGGAAGCGTGCCGCTCTCCGCGCTGGAGAGGTCCAGCAGGTCGCGGATCATGGCGAGCGCGTCGGCGATGCACCCGCGGATGCGTGCCACCGCGTGGGCCTGCTGCGGGGCCAGCTCGCCGTGCAGCCCCATCTGCAGCAGCTCTCCGTATCCGTCCGCGGCGCCCAGCGGGTTCTTGATGTCGTGCGTGACGCCCCGCATCAGCCGGTCCCTGGACGCCAGCGTGCGCCGGGTGTCGGCAAGCGCCCGCACGGCGGTGGCGCGCTGCCGTTCCGCCTCCGCGGCCAACCGGCTCACCTGCCGCCCCAGCCACGCCACGGCCAGCGAGGAGACGAACGCCAGGAACACCAGCCCCCCGGTGAGCACCAGTCGCTGCCGCTCGATCGCGCGGATCTGGTGCGCGCGCGTCCGCGTGGCGGCCAGGATGGCGTCGTCCAGGTCGCGGGCCGCGGTGAGCGCGTCCTCGTACAGCTCCTGCTCCATGGGGATTCTGCCCAGCGCCCGCGGGGTGGCGGCGCGGTCCCTGAACACTTCTTCCGGCGGCACCTCCACGTGCCAGCGTTGCGAGAGGGTACGAAGCACGACGAACCGCTCCAGCACACGGCTGTCCAGGCCCCGCACCAGCGGCTCCAGGCGAAGGTAGGCCTGGCGCTCCTGTTCCGACGCGTCCGCGTAGACGCCCAGGAACGCGGAATCGCCCGTGATCACGTAGCCGCGCAGCGCCGACATCTCGCGCGCGAGCGCGAACTGGATTCCGGTGACCAGTGTGCGGGCGGGGTCGGCCGCGTTGTCCACCTGCGCCCGGATGCGGTCGATGCGCCGCTGCAGCAGCACGGGGGCGAGCAGCGAGGCCGCCAGGGAAAGGAGCACGAAGAAGAGCGCCAGCGAACTGAGCCGGCGCGGATTGGCGTAGCTTCGCATACGGTCGTTGGATGAGTGCTCCACCCGGATTTGCTCGCGAGTTCAGCCCGCGGTGCCTGCATCCGTGGGGCGGTGGTGAACGCGGCCCGTCCGTGATGAGCACGCCGCCGCCGCGGTCGCGGCTCCGTGTACGCGAACGGAGCGAGGAGCCGCGCGGCGGCGAGCGTCACCGGCGGTCTGGAGGAGAGGGGCGATGCCCGTGACGCCTGGCGGCCGCGCCATCCCCGCGCCCTCCGGTGGACGAGGAGGATGTGAAGCGGCTGGATCCGTCCGCATGCCGCCGCCCGCCGCGGGGAGCCGGGCGGGGCGGCGCGTCCGTCCGGCTCCACGCGTCATCGCGGCGACGCGTCTCCCGCGGCGGCGGCCGCCGGCACCGGAAGGGTGCGCCGCAGGAGGATCCATCCCGCGAGTCCCGCCGCGATGGAGGCGGCGAAGATCCCCACCTTGGATTCGTCCACCAGGCCGCCGTCCGGGAACGCCAGCCCCGCGACGAAGAGCGACATCGTAAAGCCGATTCCGCCGAGCCAGCTCACCGCGTGGATCGCCTTCCAGCCGGTCCCCGCGGGCAGCTCCGCCATTCCGGCGCGGACCGCGAGCCAGGAGAACAGCGTGATTCCCAGCGGCTTTCCGATCACCAGCCCCAGGATCACGCCCAGGGTGACCGGGTGGGTAAGCGAGTCGGCGATCCCCCCGGAGAGCGTGACCCCCGCGTTGGCGAGCGCGAACAGGGGAATGACGCCGAACGCCACCGGCGTGTGGAGGTCGTGCTCGATGCGCTGCAGCGGCGCCTGGGCCGCCTCGGTCGCGCTCTCCAGCCCCTGCAGCGCCGACTGCTGGTGGATGTTGGTGAGCAGGGAACCGTTCGCGCAGGCGCCACGGAACACTTCCAGGCTGCTTTCCGCGCGCTCGATGAACTCGTCGGCGTCGATGCGGGTCCGCGCCGGAATGGTCATCGCCATCAGGACCCCGGCGACGGTCGCGTGCACCCCGGACGCGAGAAAGCAGCTCCACACCACGATTCCGATCGCGAGGTAAGGGATGGGTCCGCGCACCCCCAGCCGGTTCACCAGCCCGGCCATGCCGATCAGCAGCAGCCCGGCGCCCAGCGCTCCCCATGCGATCTCGCCCGTGTAGAACAGGGCGATCACCAGCACCGCCCCGATGTCGTCCACGATCGCCAGCGCCGTCAGGAACACCTTGAGCGCCAGCGGCACCCGCGGGCCCATGAGCGCCAGCACCCCCAGGGCGAACGCGATGTCGGTCGCCATGGGGATTCCCCAGCCGTGCGCGCCCGCGCCACCCGCGTTCAGCGCGAAGTACAGGAGGGCCGGTACCACCATGCCGCCGAGCGCCGCCGCCGCGGGAAGCGCGGCCTTGCGAAGCGACCTCAGCTCTCCGATCAGCGCTTCGCGCTTGATCTCCAGCCCCACCAGAAAGAAGAACACGGCCATCAGGCCGTCGTTGATCCAGTGGTGGATGGTGTGCGAGATGGCCCAGGGCCCCAGCGCGAACGCGAGCTTCGTCTCCCACAGGTGGTGGTACGAGTCTGCCCAGGGGGAGTTGGCCCAGGCCACGGCCAGCAGCGTGCACGCGATCAGCACGATTCCGCCGGCCGACTCCAGCCGGAAGAAGCGCGAGAAAGGAGAGAGCACGCGCTCGATCGGCGTCGCCGACAGCGGAACGGGGGCGCTCAGACGGGCCATCGTTTTCCTGGTAGGGGGAGTGATGCGGCCCCGGTCCCGGCGCGGGGGCATGGCGCCGCGCCGGCGGCCGGTGGCTCAGCGGCGGCGCGGCTCATTCTCCGGCATCTTCCGTGCGCCGGCGGGTCACGGGCTCCGCCGCCTGACACAGCGCGGCGAGCTCCTCGTCCCGTCGTTGATCCCAGCCGGGGGGGATGGGATACATGCGCCTCTTCCCCGCCGCCCCCTCGAAGGCCAGCCACCCCTCCGCCATCTCCGCGGGTACGTGAACCCCGGAAACCCGCTGGCTCGTGGTGTACTGGCCCGGAATCACCTCCCACACGGTCCAGCGCTGCCCGTCGGGCCCCGTGAACGATCGTGCCGGCATCTCGCTCCCGTGCGATGGTTTTCGCGGCCGCCGAACCGGCGGGGG
>DATABT010000417.1:0-7467 GCA_036259455.1 Longimicrobium sp.
GGCGGATGAACCAGCGCGCGCCGGGCACCATCAGCCGGTCCAGCAGGCACACCAGCGCCAGCAGCACCAGCGCCGCGAACTGCCAGGTGGGAAGGGTGATGCTGCCGTCCATGCGCGAGGCGAAGATGGGGAGATGACGGATGTGGACCATCCCAATCTATAGTCGCCGCGCGTCCGATCCACCAAGAAAAAGGTTCATCGCGGATTTCGTGCACGCACGAAGTCTGCGCCGCGAGCTGTCATTTCGAAGGAGGCGCCCACGAGGACTTGCCTCATGAAGGATCTTGTTGCGCCGACTGAGAAATCTACTCACCCACGCTCATGGCTGGCCGCACGTCCCGGGACCCGCCTGCGATGCGCCGCACAGAAGCGGGTCGAGGACCGGGCCGTGGGCCGGATCACCAGCACGGATGAGTAGATTTCTCAGTCGGCGCCATGGAAATCCTGCACGGGTCGAGTTCGGTGCAGGCGCCTCCTTCGAAATGACAGTTCGGCGTCGGGTCTGTTTACCTGCAACAAAATCGACGAAGGACCCAAAACGAACCCTCCTCCGGTGCTCCGGGGGAGGGTTCTTCGCAATCGTACAGGTTTCCAGATCGGGCCATCGCTGTTGCTGTTGCTGGTTGCCTGCCGGCGAGCGTGGTGGATACATTGGCGCGCGAGGACGCAACTGCTACGGACCGGGACCTGATCGATCGAACACGATGGCCAAGACTTCGACCTTCGACATCACCTCCAGCGTGGACCTGCAGGAGGTGGACAACGCCGTGAACCAGGCGCGCAAGGAAGTGCAGCAGCGCTACGACTTCAAGGGCGCCACGGCCGAGATCGACTTCAGCAAGAAGGACGGCACCCTCAAGCTGCTGGCCGACGACGAGTACAAGCTCACCGCGCTGGTCGACATCATCCAGAGCAAGCTCATCAAGCGCGGCGTGCCCATCCGCAACCTGGACTACGGCGAGATCGAGCAGGCGTTCGGGGGCAAGGCGCGGCAGACCATCACCCTGGTGCAGTCCATCAGCACGGAAAAGGGGAAGGAGATCGTCAGGTCCATCAAGGACGGCGGGTTCAAGAAGGTGAACGCGCAGATCCAGGACGAGCAGGTGCGCGTGACCAGCCCCAGCATCGACGAGCTGCAGGCGGTGATCGCGCACCTCAAGAAGCAGGACTTCGGGCTGGAGCTTTCCTTCGGCAACTTTCGCTCGTGACGAACGATACGCCCCCGCGCCCACACCGGACGCGGGGGCGTTGGATCTTTTCCACCGCTGGATAGAATGACCATTCCCGACACCGCGGCGCCTGCCGCGGCCGCGGACCTCAACGCCAACAGCCGCGCCCTTTTCCGCCGCGCCTGCGACATCACCCCGGGGGGGGTGAACTCGCCGGTGCGCGCCTTTCGCGGCGTGGGCGGCGAGCCGTTCTTTGTGGACCGCGCGGCCGGATCGCGGCTGTGGGACGCGGACGGCAACGAGTACATCGACTACGTTCTTTCCTGGGGCCCCATGATCCTGGGCCACGCGCACCCCGCCGTCGTGCGCGCCGTCGCGGACGCGGCCGCGCGCGGGACCAGCTACGGCGCGCCCACGGCGGCGGAGGTGGAGCTGGCGGAGGCGGTGCGCGGCTTCTTTCCGTCCATGGAGCGGCTGCGCTTCGTCAACAGCGGCACGGAGGCGACGATGAGCGCCGTCCGCCTGGCGCGCGGCTTTACCGGGCGGGAGATGATCCTCAAGTTCGACGGCTGCTACCACGGCCACGGGGATTCCTTCCTGGTGCAGGCGGGGAGCGGCGTGGCCACGCTGGGGCTGCCCAACTCGCCGGGCGTGCCGGCGGAGCTTTCGAAGCTGACGCTCACGGCGGCGTTCAACGACCTGGAGGCGGTGGAGACCATCTTCCGGGCGCATCATGGAAAGATCGCCTGCGTGATCCTGGAGCCGGTCGTGGGCAACGCGGGGTTCATCGCGCCGGCGGACGGGTTCCTGGAAGGGCTGCGGCGGATCACGGAGGCGGACGGCGCGCTCCTCGTCTTCGACGAGGTGATGACGGGGTTCCGGGTGGCGCCCGGCGGCGCGCAGGAGCGCTTCGGCATTCGCCCCGACCTGACGACGCTGGGGAAGGTGATCGGCGGCGGGCTTCCCGTGGGCGCGTACGGCGGGCGGCGGGACGTGATGGACTGGGTGGCGCCCGTCGGCCCCGTCTACCAGGCGGGCACCCTCTCCGGCAACCCGCTGGCAATGGCGGCGGGGCTGGCGCAGCTGCGCATTCTGCGGGACGAGGATCCGTATCCGCTTCTCGAAACGCGCACGCGGCGGCTGGTGGAGGGGCTGCTGGCCAACGCGGCGGAGCGCGGGGTGCCGGCCAGCGGAGGGAGCTACGGGTCCATGTGGGGCGTGTTCTTTGCGGCAGGCCCGGTACGCTCGTTCAACGACGCGAAGACCTCGGACGTGGAGACGTTCCGGCGCTTCTATCACGCGCTGCTGCGGCGCGGGGTCTTTCTTGCCCCGTCGGCGTACGAGGCCGGGTTCACGTCCACCGCCCACACGGAGCAGGATGTCGAGGAAACCATCTCGCGTGCGCGCGAGGCCCTGGATGAGGCACTGGCGTAGCGCCGCGGCCCTGCTGGCGCTGCTGGCACCCGCGGCGTGCGCCCCGCGCGGCGCCCGCGTCCCCACCGTTCCCGTCGTGGTCATTGGCGACACGGCGCGGCCGGGACCGCGCGACACCGTCGTCATCGCCCCGGCGCAGCCCACCGGGCCGGCGGACGTGGCGCCGGTGGCCAACGCCACGCCGGTGCGCGTGGGCCTCATCGTGGATACCAGCGCGGTGGAGATCACCTCCGCCGGCGGCTTCGTGGTGCAGACGGAGGACGGGCGCGAGGTCGCGCGGCTGAACGCGGGATCGACGGCCTCGTTCCGCGACGCGGGCGCCACGGTCGCGCTCACCTCGCGCACGGCCGCGGGGGGATCGGGGCCGGGAGGCACGGGGCTGCGGCCGCCTCTCGTCGTCCGCCCGGTCTCGCAGGGCGGAACGGTGACGGTGCGCGGCGTCCCGTACCGCGGCGAGCTGCGCATTCAGCAGGCGCCGGGCGGCGGGCTCACGGTCGTCAACCGGCTCGACATGGAGACGTACCTGCTGGGCGTGGTGCCGCGGGAGATCGGCCGGTTCGACCTGGACATCTACGAGGCCATCAAGGCGCAGGCGGTGGCCGCGCGGACGTACGCGGTCACGTACCTGGGACGCCGCGGCCAGCAGGGCTTCGACGTCTACGCCACCACGGAGGACCAGGTGTACGGCGGGGCGGCGGCGGAAAACGAGACGGTGAACCGCGCCGTGCGTGAAACGGCGGGCGAGATCCTGACGTACAACGGCCAGCCGATCACCGCCTACTATCACAGCACCTGCGCCGGCCAGACGGCGGCCATCGACGAGGTGTGGAACAACCCGCCCGTGCCCTACCTGGTCTCCGTGCGCGACATCGATCCGCAGGGGCAGGCGTACGACCGCTCCAGCAGCCGCTTTCGCTGGGAGGAGCGGTGGACGCACGAGCAGCTGGTGAACATCCTGAACCGCACGCTGGCCGACTCGCTGCGCAACCGCCGCATCACGCGCATCGAGGACATCCGTGTTCTGGAGCGCACCCCGTCCGACCGGGTGAAGCGGATGCGGCTGCAGACGGATGCGGGGTCGTGGATCCTGGGGCGCGACCGGGTGCGGTGGATTCTGGCGCCCAACCGCGGCGGGATCCTGAACAGCAGCAAGTTCGACATCGACGTGATCCGCCGGAACGGGCAGATCGCGGAGATCGTGGCGGCGGGCGGCGGATGGGGGCACGGCATCGGGATGTGCCAGGTGGGCGCGATGGGCCGCGCCCGCGCCGGCCAGGACTACCGCACCATCCTGCGCACGTACTACCCCGGGACGGAGATACGCCGGGCGTACTGACGGAGCCCTCCCCCGGCGGCGCCTGAGCGCGCGCCCCCCCTCCCCCGCAAACGGCGCGGGGGAGGGAGGCGCGACGCACCCGGAGGAGCGCGATCGAGCATTCTCCCTCTCCGCGAGGAACCGAGCGGGGAGGGCCGGGGGTGGGGCCCGGTGCGGGCGCAGCGCGATCTCTCGGCACCCCCAGCCTCACCCGGGGCTTTGGGAAGGCGGGCGAGGTCCACGAGCCGGGAGGGCGCCCGTGCGGAAACGTCCGCCGCGCACGAATCCACATCTCCCCGAACACCACCTCTGACCGATACACCATGCCCCGACTTGCTCCGACCATCCTCCTCGCCGCCGTTCTGCTCGCGCCGTGTACCGCGCGGGCGCAGGACATGGCGGACTACGACTACGAAAACCTGGTGTTCAGCGGCGTTGGCGCGCACCTAATGGGGGTGTTCCCCGCGCGCACGGACCCGGCGCTGGGGCTGAACGTACGCGTGGACCTGGGGCTGCTGGGGCCCAACGTCCGCATCTCGCCCGGCCTCACGTACTGGTCGTCGCAACTGCGCGCCAGCGAGGTGGAGCGGATGGAGTCGCGCATCGAGGACGCGTGCGACCGCGGCGGCGTTCCCTGCCCGGGAATCGAGCTGGGCGGCGTGGAGGTGAGCGACTTTTCGCTGAACGTGGACGCGCACTACCTGTGGACCACGGACTATTTCGTGGAGCCGTACGCCGGCGTGGGCGTGTCGCTGCACCTGCTGAACGGGAGCGGCGAGTTCGTGGACGACACCTTCATCGAAGAACTGCTGGACGCCATCGCCCCCGGCCTGGACCTGGTGGGCGGGCTGGAGTTTCCCGTCGCGGGGAACCTGCGCGTGCTGGGCGAGACGCGCGCGGTGCTCACGGGCAACACGCGCTACGTCAGCGTGAGCGTGGGCGGCGCGTGGCGGCTTCCGGCGGAGTACCAGCGCCCGGTCGTTCCGCCGCCGCCTCCGCCGCCCTCCGCCGCGGGAGGGCGCTGATGGCCGCCGCCCGTCCGCCGGTTCGCGTCGCCGTGCTGGGCGCGGGGAGCATCGCGCAGGTGGTGCACCTGCCCATCCTCAGCCGCATGCGCGGCGTGCAGGTGGCCGCCGTGGCCGACCGCGACGCCCTGACCGCGCGCACCATCGCGCAGCGCTTCGAGGTGCCCACCGTGGGCACCAGCTCCGAGGAGGTGCTGACGGACGACGTCGACGCCGTGGTCGTCTGCACCCCCAGCAACCGCCACGAGGACCAGGTGCGGGCGGCGCTGCGGGCCGGCAAGTACGTGCTCTGCGAAAAGCCCCTCGCGCTGACGGCGAAGGGCGTGGAGTCGCTGCTCGAGGAGGAGGGCGCGGACGAGCGGCTGATGGTGGCGATGAACCAGCGCTTCCGGCCCGACGCGGTGGCGCTGCGGCAGTTCGTCTCCGGCGGCGAGCTGGGCGACGTGTACTACCTGCGCACGGGGTGGCTGAACCGGTACCGCCCGCGCGGCCGCAGCTGGCGCGACCGCAAGGCCACGGCGGGCGGCGGCGCGTTCATGGACCTGGGGCTGCAGATGCTGGACGTGGCCATGTGGATCATGGGCTACCCCACGCCGGAGCGGGTGACGGCGCACATGTACGCGCGGCCGGAGAGCGAGGTGGAGGATTCGGCCGTGGTCGTGGTGCGGCTGGAGGGGGACCGGCTCATCAACCTGGAGTGCACCTGGAACCTGATGGCCCGGCGCGACCGCCAGTTCCTGCACCTGCTGGGATCCAGCGGATCGGGGACGCTGACGCCGCTGGCCGTCTTCAAGCAGATGCCCGCCGGGCTGGTGGAGGTGACGCCGCAGATCCCCGCCGCGCGCGAGAACCTGTTCACGGCCAGCTACCGCAACGAGCTGTCGCGGTTCGTGGACGCCGTGCGCGGCGAGCGGGCGCCTGACCCGCCGCGGGAACACCTCGTGCTGATGCGCCTGGTGGAGGCCGCGTACCGCTCCGCCACGGAGCGGCGCGAGATCGAGCTGTAGCCGCGTTCGGGCGGCTGCGGCCAACCGGAAAGGGAGGACGGGAGACGATGGCGGACGTGAAAGAGCTGATCGAGGGGATGAACGTGGACCTCGCCGCCGAGTACCAGGCGGTGGTGATGTACCGCACCTACGCCTCGCTGGTCACGGGGCCGTGGCGGCAGGAGATGCGGGCCTTCTTCGAGGGCGAGGTCCCCGACGAGCTGGGCCACGCGGCGTTCCTGGCCGACAAGATCGTAGCGCTGGGCGGCGTGCCGACCACGGAGGTCAAGCCGGTGCCCATCCCGCGCACCAACCGCGAGATGCTGGAGAACGCGCTGCAGGCGGAGGTGGACACCATCGAGCGCTACACCACGCGCATCAGGCAGGCCGAGGAATGCGGCGAAATCAGCATCAAGGTGCAGCTGGAGAACCTGGTGGTGGACGAGAGCCAGCACCGCGACGACATCCGCCGCATGCTGATGGACTGGCGCGAGTAGAAACAGCGTCACGCGGAGGACGCGGAACGGATCGAGCACGTGGACCCGGGCGACGCCGTTCTCCGCGTCCCGCTTTCCTCCGCGACCTGCGCGTCAGGTTTTGCCCCGGAGGCCGGTTGCCCGGATGCGGGAAAAGGGTTAGATTCGCTGTTTCCCTGACCGCCCGTGCGCGTCTGTCCACGGGGATGGTCTGAAGGAGCCGTACTCAAGCCCAGCCCAAGGTGGTGCATAGATGAAGGCCGACATCCATCCGAACTATCAGTCCGCGACGGTGCACTGCGCCTGCGGCAACACGTTCCAGACGCGCTCCACCAAGGGCGACATTCACGTGGAAGTCTGCAGCAACTGCCACCCGTTCTTCACGGGCAAGCAGAAGCTGATGGACACCGCGGGACGCGTGGAGCGGTTCCGCCAGCGGTACGCCACCGCCGGCAAGTAAGACTGATCGAAAGAGCCGGGGCCTGGGTCCCGGCTCTTTCTCCATCCAGGGGACAGGGAACAGCCTGCACGCCACCCGTGCGGGCTGCTTTCGTATGTTGTACTTTCGCACGCTCACACCTTCGCACTGTCGCACTCCGTTCATGATCGACCGCATCGCCGAGAGCCGGGCCCGCTACGAGGACCTTTCCGTTCAGCTCGCCGACCCCGGCATCCACGCGGACCCCGGGCGGCTGCGCGAGCTTTCGCGCGAGCACGCGCGGCTGACGGAGATCGTGGAGGCGGCGGCGCGGCTGGACCGCGCGCGAGAGGAGCTGGCGGGCGCCGAGGAGATGCTGGCCGACGCCGACGACGTGGAGCTCGCCGCCATGGCCCGCGACGAGGCGCAACGCCTCACCGCCGAGGTGGAGCGGCTGGAGGGCGAGCTCAAGCTGCTGCTGATCCCCCGCGACCCGCTGGACGACCGCGACGCCGTCGTCGAGGTGCGCGCCGGCACCGGCGGCGACGAGGCGGCGCTCTTCGCGGGCGACCTGTTCCGCTGACCACCTCCACCTTCCACCCGCGCCGGTCGGCGAAGCGCTGGTACATGCGGAACAGGTCGCC
>DATABT010000418.1:0-4135 GCA_036259455.1 Longimicrobium sp.
GAGGCGCATCCGGCCGGACGCGCCTCCACACGTGTTTCGTACCAGCGACCGGGCGATGGTGAGCTCCGGAGTCGCCACGGGCTGAAGCCGCGGCTAGAACGGCCATAAGCCCCGTCTTTGCTCGTTCCTCGCGAAACGGAGCTTCACCTGCTCGCGTGGGCCGCGCCCGGCGCGTTGTCGCCGTTTGCGCGAAGCGCCCACGATGTTGAAGCCCCGCCGGGCGAGCTCCGCGAGCCCGGGGCGGGGCTTGTGGCATTTCCAGCCCCGGGCTTTAGCCCGGGGCTGGGGGGTCGCGGGGCCGAGTGTCCACCGCCCGTCCCATTCACCCATTCACCATCGTTGCGCGCCGGCGGTCCGCCCCGTAACCTTCCCGCCCGGCGGGGTCAATCGTCCTCGTCCGCGCCACCGCCGTCCTGCAGGATACGGCGGATCTCCGCCTCCAGCAGCGCGGGGGTGGGGTCGATCCCCAGCTCCCACAAGGCCTCCTCGGCGCGGCGGCGCAGGGCGGGATCGGCTTCGCGAAGCAGGGGCGGTACGGGCGGGGGACGGCGGTCGGGCTCCGGCGGACGGCGCAGCTCGACCTTGAAGCCGCCGCCGAACCCGGTGGACTCCCAGCGCACCACCAGCGTCCCCTTGAGCAGCTGCAGCAGGTGCTCCACCTCGTTGCGGACGACGGGAATGCCCTGCGAGTGCAGCCCGCGGCCGGTGACCACGATCACCGTGCGGATGCGCTCCGCCTGGCGGTCGTGCAGCCACTGCTCCGTGCGGCGCCGCGCCTCGTCGCCGGTGAGGCCGTGCAGGTCCAGCACGGGGTGCAGCTTGCCCCACGCGTCGCGCGAGACGGGATTGTCGGCCGGCGGCGGCTTGCGTTTGCGCATGCGGCGGAGCGGGACCTCTCGTTCCGGGGGCGGATCGGCATCCCCCGGCTGCACGAACTTCGCCGCGCGCGGTGGCGAAGGGGGACAGAACGGGGAGCCACGATCCAGTAAAGGACCGTGGCTCCCCGGGAACAACCGAACGCCTTGCGGACGGTCGCGGCTCAGGAGGCGCCCAGGGCGTCCTTGAGGCGCTTGCCGATGCGGAACGCGGCACTGGTCGAGGCGGCGATGTTGATCTCCTTGCCGGTCCGCGGGTTGCGGCCCTTGCGCGCCTCGCGCTTCTTGGTCTCGAAGCTGCCAAACCCCGTGATCTGCACCTTGTCACCGCCCCGCAGCGCCTCCGCGATGATCCCGTTCTCCACGGAGAACAGCGCGTCGACGGCCTTGGTGGCTTCGGCGCGGCTGAGATCGGCGCGGCTGGCCAGCTGCTGAACCAGTTCGGACTTGTTCACGAAGGGTCTCCTGTCGTAAAGGGGTGTGGTTTGTGGCAAAACCCAAACGGCGGCGCGCCGTTCGCACCCTAGAGTAGGTGCACCCTCCGCACTCGTCAAGAGAGTAGACGTGCACGAAAGTCCAGCAGCTACGCCGATTCCCGCCCACGAGAGCGCCGTGCGCGAGCTTCGCGCGGCTCGCGAGATCGCCCACGCCTTCCTCACCGCCCGCAGCCCGGATGAGGTTTATCGCCTTGCGCTGGAACGGGTTGCGCCCGTCGTGCGGGCCGCGTTCGGGTGCGTCTACCTGCGCGAAACAGACGACGTTCTGCGCCTCGTCGCCGCGTGGAACTGGCCCGCGGAGTACCGCGCGTTTCTCGGCGACATGCGCGTCCGCGTCGGGCTTGGTCCCACCGGCCGCGCGGTGGCGGACCGCCGCTTCGTCGAGGTATACGACGTCTTTGCCGACCCCTCCCTGTCCGACTGGTGGGACGCGGCGCAGGAGCTGGGGTTCGCGTCCACCGTCTCGCTCCCCATCGTCCTCTCCGACCAGCCGGAGGGCGCGCTCACCTTCTACTTCGCCGGCACCGACCCGCTGGACGAGGCCGACCGCTCCCTCCTGCGCCTGGTCGCGGACCAGCTGAGCGCCACGGCGGAGAAGGCGCACCTGATCGAGGACCTGCAGCGCGCCAACGTGCAGCTGCGCGAGCAGAACGTGGAGCTGGAGGCGCGGTTCCTGGAGGCGGAAGAGGCGCGGCGGCTCAAGAACGAGTTCCTGGCCAACGTGTCGCACGAGCTGCGCACGCCGCTGACGGCCATCATGGGCTTCACCTACCTGCTGCGCGAGGGGCACGAGGGCCCGCTGAGCGACGACCAGCGGCACGCGCTGGAGAAGGTGGAGGAAGCGGCGACGCAGTTGATGGGGCTGATCGACGATCTGCTGAGCCTGGCCAACCTGCAGCTGGGCCGGCTGGAGGTGCGCCCGGAGACCTGCGACGCCGTGGCCCTGGCCCGCGCGGCGATGCACGGGGTGCCGGACCCCGCGCCGGGCGTGGAGGTGCGCACGGTGGCACCGGACGCGGCGGTGCCGGTGCGCACGGACCCCAGCCAGGTGGTGCGCATCCTTCGCAACCTGGTCTCCAACGCCTTCAAGTTCACCCCCGCGGGCCAGGTGACGGTGCGCGTCCGGGTGAGCAGCGGCTCGCCGTGGACGCCGGAGGCGCGCGCGGGCGGCGACGCGCGGCACTCGGTGGTGTGGGAGGTGGAGGATACGGGGATCGGGATCGCGGAGCAGGACATGGACGCGATCTTCGACCAGTTCCGCCAGGTGGACGGCTCCGCGACCCGGCGCTACGGAGGCACGGGGATGGGCCTCGCCCTCTCGCGCCAGCTCGCCCGCCGCCTCGGGGGCGACGTGACGGTGCGGTCGAAGCCGGGTGTGGGATCGACGTTCACGCTGTCGCTGCCGGCGGGGTTCCTGGTCGCCGTGTGACGGCGTGACCCCGACGGAGCGAGGGCGGCTGAAGTGCTGGTCTCAATTCAACCGCCCGCGACGGGGTCGGCCATGCAGGGCCGTATTCTGATCCGAGTAGCTGATGTCTTTCAATAAAGCCGACACCCTCCGCGAAGAACTCCTCACCCGCATCGCCGCCGGCGCGGGCGCGGCGATGGCGGACGAGGAGTTCGACGGGCTGGCGCGGGCGGTGTTCGCACGTCAGTTCGCGTGCAACCCGCCGTACCGCGCGTTCTGCGAGCGGCGCGGCGTGTCGCCCACGATGGTGGCGCACTGGGAGCAGGTCCCGGCGGTGCCCACGGACGCGTTCAAGGCCGCCGCGCTCGTCTGCGGCGACCCGGCGCACGCGGCGGCCGTCTTCCGCACCAGCGGCACCACGGCGGGCCCGGAGCGCCGCGGCACGCACTACGTCCCCGACCTCTCGCTCTACGACGCCGCGCTGCGCGCCGGCTTTCGCGCGCGCCTGCTGCCGGACGGTGCGCGCCCGCGGATGATCTCGCTCATCCCCCACCCGCGCGAGATGCGCGACTCGTCGCTTTCGCACATGGCGGGCGCGGTGGTGGCGGATTTCGGGAGTGCGGCGAGCGGATGGTACGTGTCGCCGGAGGGGGGCATCGACCACGGGGGGCTCACGGACGCCCTGCGCGCCGCGGAGTCCGCCGGCGAGCCCGTCTGCGTCCTGGGCACTGCCTTCGCGCTGGTGCACTGGCTGGACGCGCTGCGCGACGGAGAAACGCGCTTCCGCCTGCCGCGGGGATCGCGGTTGATGGACACGGGCGGCTTCAAGGGCCGTTCGCGCGAGGTGACCCGCCAGGAGCTGTACGGCGCGGTGGATGAGATGCTGGGCATTCCACACGCGTGGTGCGTGAACGAGTACGGGATGACGGAGATGTCGTCGCAGTTCTACGATGGCGTCGCGGGATGGGCCTCCGCGCCCGCGGGGCGCCTGCACGCGGGCCCGCCCTGGGTACGCACGCAGGCGACCGATCCCGAGACGCTGTGTCCCCTGCCCCATGGCGAGATCGGCGTGCTGCGCCACTTCGATCTCGCCAACCTGAACTCCGTGATGGCGATCCAGACGGCCGACCTGGGCGTGACCTCGCCGGACGGCTTCCGGGTGCTGGGCCGCGCACAGGGCGCCGAGGCCCGCGGCTGCTCCCTCGCCATGGACGACCTGCTGCGCGCCATCGGCCGCTGACGAGGGCTGTCACGCGCAGGAAAGAAACGAGAGGGCGGACCGGGACCATCATCCCACTGCGCTTTCCCGTCTTCCTGGCGCGTTTTGTCCCCCTTGTCCCCTTGTCCCCTTGTCC
>DATABT010000419.1:0-2929 GCA_036259455.1 Longimicrobium sp.
CTCCCGCCGTCCCGCGCGCTACTCTGTTCGTTTTGGGGCAGCGAAGATGTCAAGCGGAAGGCGCGGCGGAGAAGAAAGAGGGCGCGGAGGTCCCGATCAGGGTATCCGCGTTCCCTTACCCGCTGGCTCTCGATGCGTGGGATTTCAGGGGATGCGACGATCGGCGCGGATGACGGCGCGGGTGCTGGCGAGCGTCGCGCGGACGGCGTGGGTCCAGCGCTCGGGGAAGCGCGCGGAATCCGTGGCCCAGGATTCCACGCTCTCCACCGCGTTGGCGATGCCCGCCGCCTCGTCCGCCACCGCCGCGACCAGGATGCGCCCCATGCGCGGCAGGCGCGCGACCCAGCCGGGGTCGGCGTCCACGTCGAATGCGGCGGCGAGCGCGCGGGCGTCGGCTTCGGAGAGGTGGCGGCGCTGCTCGTCGCGCAGGAGGGCGGCGGCGGTCAGCAGCAGGCGACACATCTCCCGCTCGGCGGGGATGGCGCGCGCGACCTCGTCGTGCAGGAACTCCAGGTGCCGCTGCAGCAGCCAGCGCGGCATTCCGCGCGCGGCCAGCACGCGGCCCAGCCACAGCACCTGCCGGTGCACGAACTCCGCGCCGTTGCGGCACCGCGTGAGCAGCCACGCGCCGTCGCTCCCGCCGAACAGGCGGCCGCGCTCGCCGTAGCGCTCCAGGTAGTAGGGCGCCTCGCGCAGCGACGCCTCCGTGGCGCGCCGCACCGCCCCCAGCTCCGCGGGCGACGCGGTGACGGGATGCCGCCCCGCGAACGGGTTGATGGCTGTCGCGATGGTGGTTTCCATGGGATGATGGACGTGGACGACGGTGCTGGAAGGACGGACGCGGGAGCGCGCGCAAGGAGCTTGCCGGTGAAGATCCGGAGGGGGACCGACGTCTGATCAGCGAACGGGTCCATCTTGCGGAACCCGTATCGTTTCCTGCCGTCAGCCCAGAGCGAATGAATTCGCCGCTGGAACACCGCACGGTCGCCTTGGCGGCGCCATCGCGGACTGTGGACCGAAGGGCGCCTGGCGCCCGGCGAGCCACGCCGTAGCATGTGGTTGAAGTTGCCCGCGGGTTTGCGGGGCTTTCCGCCGTCTTTGCGGCGGCTTCAGCCGCTCCGGCTGGGTGCCGGTGATCGTCCCCACCGAGTGGGGTTGCGCGAATCCTGGAGCCGTGGTATCTTCTTCGGCGAGCGCTGCTTACGGCAGCGCAAAGGGGCCGGTGGGGGTGCCTGGAAGGGTGCCGCCGCGGACCAACGGGAGCCTGAGGGCTCTCGCGTGTTCACGCCCTATGTTGAACCTGAACGAAGGAGGTGATCTCTTGTCCATTAGCACTCCTGCTCGCAACCTGACCCGGGCAAGCGATCGCCGCGTCGGCGCCTGAGCCGATCGAAAGGCGAAATCTTCCGCGTCGGCGGGATGTCCCTTGCGGCCATCGCGTCAGGAAGCGGCAGAACCAAAAGCACCACCGGCACTGCGCCGGTGGTGCTTTTTTTGGCCCCCCCGTGGTGCACCCACACCCCGCTCGGGATGAACGGTCCGCGCAGGCGGACACCGTGATGTTCCAGCCGCGGTTTCAACCGCCATGGCTCGGCGCCTGCGCCGCGTCGTGACCCTCCATTTTTTGTCCCTCGCTCTCGCGCGCTTCGCCCGCTCCTTGCAGCATCCGGCGGCGCCTGACCGGGACTGGATGGATGACTCACGGACCGGAGAACGACCGATGAAGAGGAGCCGGGTGCTGGTTCCGCTCGCCGCGGTGATGATGACGGCGTGCGGCGGAGGGGACGAGGACGCGGAAGCCGCCGCCGCGGCCGACACCTTCACCACGCCGCCGCCCGTCGGCACCACGACCGCGCCACCGCCCCCCGCGCCGGCGGGCACGGTGGACACGGCGGGCGTGGGCACCAATCCGCCCACCGCCGGCGGCCAAGTGGTGGACACCGCCGCCCTCCCCGGCCCCGTCGACACCGCCCAGGGCACGCCCACCGCGCCCTGATGCAGCGGAAAGCGCGGTCGCCGGCTCCTCTGGCCAGGAGCCGGCGACTTCGTTTGCACTCGATCTCAGAGGGTATTGATAAAATCTCTTCCCGGCACGATGTCATCCCGAGTCATCCGGCGCCGCGCGCACCCGGACGGATGAAAGTGGCTCGCGCCGCGGTTGTCATTTCGAAGGAGGCGCCCGCATGATCGCTGCCGGTGCACGAACTCGCGGCGCCGACTGAGAAATCTACTCGCCCGGGCAGGTGCGATGCTCTGCTCGATGGACCTCGCCCGGATCCCTTGCTATTCAGGCAGCCGCCGCGCAAGTCCTTGTCGGTGCACGATATATGGCGGCGACCGAAGGACCTTGCCGGCAAAGCGACAGGCCCGCTTCGATGCGAGGGACTGGGACTTCGCTTCGCGGACAAGGTCCTGCGGTCGCGCCGAGAGCGTTGTGCACCACGGAATTCCGTGAAGGGTGCTCCCTGAATAGAGAGACCCATTCGGGCGAGGGCCGTCGAGCGGGCGTGGCACCAGCACGGGCGAGTAGATTTCTCAGTCGGCGCCACGGGTTCCTGCAACGGCAAAGATCACGCGGGCGCCTCCTTCGAAATGACAGCCGTGGCGAGCGGCTTTCGTTCGACAGGGTGCGCGCAGCGCCGGATGACTCGGGATTACGTCACCTGCTTCTCGGTGGATGAATCTTTCACCACGCTCTCAGGTGCGCGCCTGGAGGCGTTCGTCGATTCGGCCAGCGCCGAACTCCTGGTACAACGCCCGTTTTCCGCCGGGGATGCGGATTATCATCCATCGACCGGATCCGGGTTTCGCCGGGCTCGCGGACCGTCGATGGGGAGCGCATCTTTTGCATCACGCAGGGCACACATCCCCAATCCACATCCCCCTCCCCAAAGGCGGTGCAGATGCGTCCATCACCATCCCGGATCAC
>DATABT010000420.1:0-5654 GCA_036259455.1 Longimicrobium sp.
GCGGGGCTGGCCGCGCTCGCGGAGGTCGCCGGATCCGCGCGGCGCGGCGGGTGCGCGTCCGCGGAGGGCGTGCCGCAGGCCGGGGCGGCGGCCACCAGCAGGATCAGCGCGGCGCGGGACGCCGGGAGGGTCGCGTGGGGCACGGAGCTCTCTCCTTCGGAGGAAAGTGGAAACGGAGGTGCGGGCGGCCCGCCGGATCAATTTCAATGAACACATGTGTTCACCCGACGAGTATAGCCATGGGACGGGAGCGTTGTCAATGTTTCAGTGATCACGTATGTTCAGCGGATGGAAAAGCGGCGCTACCGGCTCGACGAGCGGGCCAAGCAGCAGGAGGCGACCCGGCGGCGCATCGTCGAGGCGACAGCGGAGCTGCACGCGGAGGTGGGGCCCGCCGCGACCACGATCAGCGCGATCGCGGAGCGGGCGGGGGTGCAGCGGTTGACGGTCTACCGCCACTTTCCGGATGAGAAGGGGCTCTTCGAGGCGTGCAGCGCGCTATCCGACGAGCGGTACCCGGCCCCGGACCCCGGCGTGTGGAGCGAGATCGAGGACCCGGAAGCGCGGGCCGAGGCCGCGCTCGGCGCGCTCTACGAGTACTACGCCGGGGACGCGAAGGGGCTGGCGCTGGTGCTCCGCGACGCGGAGGCGCTCCCCGCGCTGGCGGAGGTGCTCGCGCCGTTCCGGGACTACATGGTGTGGATCGCCGACGACCTGGCGGCGCGGTGGGAGCCCGCCGGCGACGCCGCGCGCGTGGTGCGCGCCGCCGCGGGGATCGCCGTGGACTTCTGGACCTGGCGCTCGCTGGCGGCGCAGGGCCTCACGCCGCGTGAGTCCGCGCGCCTGATGGCCGCGCTCATCCGCGTGGCGGGCGCGGCGTGAGCGGAGGGCGGACGTGGGAAGAACCTGCTGCCCCTCGTCCGCGAGTTCATCGAACCCACGCTCTCCCAGTCGGCGCTGGACCGCTGCCTGCAGCGTCACGGAGTCGGCTCCCTCAAGAACCTGATGCCGAAGGTCGAGCGGGAGAAGCCCAAGAAGTTCAAGGACTACGAGCCAGGCTACGTCCACCTCGACGTCAAGCACCTGCCGAAGATGTCCGACGAGAAGGTGCACCAGTACCCCTCCGCGCGCGCACTCGAACGGATGGGTCAGCCGATCGGCGGCAATGACCTGCTCATCGCCGCGCAGACGGTTGCCCTCGGCTACACCCTGGTCACCGACAACGAGCGGAGAGTACACGCGGATCGTGGAACTGCCCGTAGAAAACTGGCCGAGATGACACCGCTGCCATCGCGCGGGAGGTGCGCGATCCGAACGGCGAGCTCGTGTGGGTGACGATCTACAAACGCGGCGCGGTGGAGGAGGTACGCCGGCTCGCGCCGTGATCGAGCGGCCCGGCGCAGCAGCCGTGGCAAAGGCCGCCGCGGCTGCTGTGCCGTTGAAAGCGCTGGGACGCCTTCCGCTGCTTGCCCAAAGAACGCAGATTGCGTCGCTCACCCCTGCCACCCGCCCGCTCCCGTACCCCCGGACCCCAGGTCATGTCAGAGGCCCGATCCCCTGCCTGGATGCAGGCACTGCTGCCGTACGTGGAACGCAGCGAGTACAGGGTGCCGCTCAAGGTCCCCATCCACATGCCCAGCGGCCGGATGATCAGTGACGTCGCGGGTGTGTACCTGCGCCTTCCGCGCTGGGAGGGCGCTCCGTTCGCGGACGACTTTGGCAAGAAGGCGGCGGGCATGGTGGCGCTGGACGGCGAACACACGTTCGCCGAGCTCGCGGTGCTGCGGCTGCTGGAACGCGAGGGGTGGAGCGGACGGTGGGTGAACACCTGGAGCGCCAAAGGCGAGGTGTGGAAGTATCTCACCCGCTGGGACGACGTGCCCCGCGCCGAGCAGCGGAACCGCGTAATCGAAGAAGAGGACCCGCGGGTCGTGCTCGCCGGGGTCGCGCGGCGGGCGAACAAGCGCTACGCCGGGTGCTGGGACGTGTTCGCCTGGCGCGGCGACGACTTCGCCTTTCTCCAGACACGGCGCGGCGCGCCGACGACGAAGGCGGAGCTGGCGGCAGCCCATGCAGAGTGGCTGCACACGGCCCTGCTGTTTGGAGACACCCGGATCACGCTGGCATCCTTCGCCGTCGTGCACTGGGATTATCGCTGAGCGCGCGGGCGCGTGTTCCCTGGAATTTGGTGATTTCGAGCTGTGCTCCGGCCCCGCGTGGCCATGCATCTCCCGCGGCCGGCCAACGCGTGGAGGCGCTTGCGCGGTCGGAACTTCGATCAACTTGGAACGCAGGGCAGCCGCCTCGCAAACGAGCTTCCCGATCGGTTGGCAGCAGAGGTGTTGCGCAAACACGGCGTCGGCCCACAAGGCGCTCCAGCCATGGACCTGTCCGGATGACGATGCAGAGCTACGACTACGCCCGTCGGGATGGCGTGGAGAACGTCTCCTGGGACCGCTTCCTGATGCTGTGTCGTTCGCTTGCGGAGCCGCTCGCAAACCGTGGCATCGATACCGTGGTCGGAGTGGCCAGGGCCGGGCTGCTCCCGGCGACCATGGTGGCATGTTCGCTTCGCTGCGATCTGGTTCCGGTCCGCATTACTCGCCGGTCTCAGGACCAGGTGGTGTTCGATGCCCCCGTCTGGAAAGTAGATGTTTCGCCGGAGGTGCGGGGAAAGCGCGTGGCAGTCGTCGACGAGATCGCCGATACCGGTAAGACATTGCACCTGGTTGCACAGCGCGTCCTCGAGCTCGGCGCGCAGGAGGTGGTTACCGCCGTGCTGGTCAGCCACAGCTGGGCGAATCCGCGCCCGCAGCTGAGCGGCCTGGTCAGTGACGCACTCGTGCTGTTTCCCTGGGATCAACAGGTGCTGGTCCAGGGGCACTGGCAGATGCACCCGGAGCTGGTCCGTGCGCTCGCCCTTCAAGCGGACGTTCCGCCGGCGTGAGCCCGCGTCACCCTCCGATCCAGCGAATCGATCTCCTGAGGGAGCCGCCGCGCAAGTCCTTGTCGGTATACGATCTACGGCGGCGACGGGAGGATCTCTCCGGCAAAGCGACAGGCCCGCTTCGGTGCGAGGGACTGGAACTTCGCTTCGCGGCAAGGTCCTTCGGTCGCGCCGAAAGCGTTGTGCACCATGCAGTTTCGTGAGGCGCTCCCTGAATGAACGGAATCCGGACGAGGTCCGTCGAGCGGGGCGTGGCACCTGCCCGGGCGAGTGGATTTCTCAGTCGGCGCCACGGGTTCCTGCACCGGCAGCGATCACGCGGCGCCTCCTTCGAAATGACAGCCGCGGTGCAGGGTGCGCGCAGCGCCGAATGACTCAGGATGACGTCAGCTGCTTCGGTGGTGGAATTTTGGACACGCTCTGATCCTGATAGGGCGCTCCGCGAAAGGAGAGAAACTCTGGGGGAGCGCGGAGCGTGAAAACGGATCAGCAGCGCGGGTGAGTAGATTTCTCAGTCGGCGCCAAAGGTTCATGCACCGGCGGCGATCACGCGGGCGCCTCCTTCGAAATGACAGCCGCGTTGCGGGCGGCGAAGGACTCCGGTCCCGGCTGAGCGAAGTTACTCCGCGCCGAGGCAGGTGCTGACGTCGATCATGGAGATGCGGACGAGGCGCCCCCGTCTACGCGGACGCCTCGCCCCTGCTGTACGTCGCACCCCGTCGTTGCGTGAGGAGCCTTGCCGGCTCCTCACCCTTTGCTGACGGACTGGACCCGCACCTCTGCTCACGCAGCGCCGCACGGAGGGCACTGGGTCCAGCATTCGGTGGCGAGACAACTCACGCACGTTGCGCACTCGGTCCAGCATTCGGTATGGAGACAAGTCGCGCACGGCGGTGAGTTGCAACCAGATGGTAGGCAATGCGACTCACACGCCGAGTCGCAGTGCGTGTTCGGTTCCGTAGGGCTGTCGAAGTGCGCCCTCACTGTTCCCCTCGGACCAAAACTCTCGGGATCCACCTCGAAGGATTCCACCTGAAGCTCGTCCAGCATCAGCTTCTTCTTCATGGGCGTGTCCTCCGGCTGAGAGTGAATACGACGGCGCGTGATGTGGGCTATGTAACGTTGTGGCGCGATGTGTATTATGCAAGGATAAAATTTGTTCCTGAGGATCGGTACTCCCGAGCCAGCGCACCACTCTGAACCTGCGGTTCCGCCTCTTGCAACTCCTCGTTGATTCCCCGGACCGCAGAAATCGTGGGTACCCGCGGACCCTTGCGCGCACTCGCTTTGCATTGTAAAGTACTTGGCGATCCGACGGGGGCATCGCCGGACATGCCTCGCCAGTTCGGTGACAGAATGGTCCACGTGCACAGAGAGGCAGGAATGAAGAAGGGGCTGAGACGCATCCGCGGTGCAATCGGGATGGGGCTGACCTGGGCCGTGGTATGGGCGCCGGTTGCCGTGCTGATCGGGATGTTCGTGGATCCGGACGGGTCCATGGATGAGATGTGGCCGGCGATCGGGGCGTATCCCGGCTTCCTTGGCGGCGTGGTGTTCTCCGTGGTGCTCGCGATCGCGGCGCGCCGCCGCGGACTCGACGAGCTGTCGCTTTCCCGGGTCGCCGCCTGGGGGGCGGCCGCGGGTCTGCTGGTGGGCGTGCTTCCGTTTACGATCGGGGAGCCGACGACCGAACGCCCGCTCTGGCTGCTGGCCGGCGTCGTGATCGGTTCCATCACGCTGCTCAGCGCGGTGTCGGCCGCCGGTTCGCTGGCGCTGGCCAGAATGGCGGAAAAGCGAACACTGCCCGGCGCCGGTGCGGACGTGGCCCAGACCAGCATCGGCATCGGCCCCCATCGCGAGCGGATCGGCCGCCAGGGACGGGACCACCTGAACGATGTGCGAGCGAGCCGGGCGGACCCCGTCCGGAGCGGTTCATGAGAGGACCGGGGGAGACGGGCCGTGACCGGACCGCCGCCGGATCGGGGGCACGTCGATGAGCGACCGTGTAGACGTGCTCGTGGTGGGCGCGGGGCTGGCGGGGCTGGAGTGCGCTCGCCGGCTGGGCGAGACCGGCGCGAGCGTGCTGCTGGCGGACCGCAGGCCCGCCGTGGACCACGCGGTGCACACCACGGGCATCTTCGTCCGCCGCACGCTGGAGAGCTTCGCGCTTCCGGACGACTGCCTGGGGCCGCCGGTGCGGCGCGTGGCGCTCTACTCCCCGCGCGGGCGGGTGCTGGCGCTGGAGAGCCCGCACGACGAGTTCCGCGTGGGCCGCATGGGCGCGCTCTACCGCCGCGCCCTGGACGCGTGCCTGCGCGCCGGCGTGCGGTGGACGCCGGCGACCAGCCTGGCCGCCCTGGAGCCGGACGGGGCGGGCTCCGCCGCGGCGCTTGAGCGAGCGGGGCGGCGGGAGCGGCTGCGGGCGCGCTTCGTGGTGGGCGCCGACGGCGCGGTGTCGCGGGTGGCGCGCGCGCTGGGGCTGGACGAGAACCGCGAGTGGATCGTGGGCGTGGAGGAGGTGTTCCGCGGCGTCGAGACCGGGCACGCACCCGCGTTCCACTGCTGGCTCGACCCGGTGCTGGCGCCCGGCTACATCGCCTGGGTGGTGGACGACGGCGAGGAGGTACACGTGGGCGTGGGAGGCTACGCCTCGCGCTTCCGGCCGGCGGAGGCGCTCCGCCGCTTCCACGCCCGCGTGGCGCCGCGC
>DATABT010000421.1:0-1789 GCA_036259455.1 Longimicrobium sp.
GGCGCTGCCGGACGCGGGCGGGCGCATCTGCATGCTGGAGATGGGCGAGCCGGTGCGCATCGTGGAGCTGGCGGAGAGCGGGACGGAGTTCCGCGCCGTGCGCTTTGGCAACGTGCTGGGCTCCGACGGCAGCGTGATCCCCGTCTTTCGCCGGCAGATGGCGGCGGGGCAGCCGATCACGGTCACGCACCCGGAGGTCACCCGCTACTTCATGACCATCCCCGAGGCGGTGCAGCTGGTGCTGCAGGCGGCGGCGCTGCCGGACGCGCAGGGGCGCATCTGCATGCTGGAGATGGGCGAGCCGGTGCGCATCGTGGAGCTGGCGGAGAATCTGATCCGCCTGTCCGGCCTGGAGCCGTACACGGACGTGCCCATCGTCTTCACGGGGCTGCGGCCGGGGGAAAAGCTGCACGAGGAGCTGATGGAGGCGCGCGAGGCCACGGTGCCCACGGCCGTCAGCAAGGTGCGGGTGGTGCAGACGGTGGAGCCGGAGGCGGAGGCGCTCACCACCGGGCTGGACCGGCTGGCGGCCGCGGCGGCGGTGGGGAGCGCGGGCGACATCCTGGACGCCATCCGCGGCCTGGTTCCCGAGTGCGTTCCCCCGCTGCGCGAGCGGCGCGTGCTGGCCGCCGACGGCGACTGACAAGGGTTGCCGGGTTCCGGCCGCCTTCCTAGATTTTCCGGCTTCCATTCAGCAGCGGTCCCGCGCCAGACGGGGCGGGCCGCGCAACCCGCGGGAGAGAATGAACGAGCAAGTGAGCGTGCGCGAGCGGCTGCAGGCGCGCATCGAGAACCGCGAAGCCCTGGTGGGCGTGATCGGGCTGGGGTACGTGGGGCTTCCCCTGGCGGTGGAGCTGGCCCGCAGCGGGTACAGCGTGCTCGGCTTCGACATCTCCGACGCGGTGGTCCAGGGGATCAACCGCGGCTTCAGCCACGTGCAGGACGTGAGCGCCGACGTGCTGTCGGCCTTTACCTCCAGCGGCCTGCTGCAGGCCACCAGCGACCTGAGCCGCCTGGGCGAGTGCGACGCCATCACCATCTGCGTTCCCACCCCGCTCAACAAGACCAAGGACCCGGACCTCTCGTACGTGGTCTCGGCGTCGCAGGCCGTTCTGCACGGGCTCAGGCCCGGCCAGCTCGTCATCCTGGAGAGCACCACCTATCCCGGGACGACCCGCGAGGTGATGCTGCCGGTGCTGGAGGAGAGCGGCCTGGTGGTGGGCGAGGACTTCTTCCTCTGCTTCAGCCCCGAGCGCGTGGACCCCGGCAACCCCGTCTGGCAGACGCGCAACACCCCCAAGGTGCTGGGCGGCATCACCCAGGCGTGCAGGGAGCTGGGGCTGGCGCTGTACTCGCGCGTGTTCGACACCATGGTGCCCGTCGGAAGCGCGGAGGCGGCGGAGCTGACCAAGGTGTACGAGAACACTTTCCGCATGATCAACATCGCCCTGGCCAACGAGCTGGCGCAGGCGTGCGACAAGCTGGGGGTGGACGTGTGGGAGGTGATCGACGCGGCGGCCACCAAGCCGTTCGGGTTCATGAAGTTCACCCCCGGGCCCGGGCTGGGCGGCCACTGCATTCCGCTGGACCCGCACTACCTGCAGTGGAAGATGCGCACGCTGGCCTTCAAGACGCGCATGATCGAGCTGGCCAGCGAGATCAACGGCGAAATGCCGACCTTCGTGGTCCGCAAGGTGGCCGACTGCCTGAACGAGGTGGGAAAGCCGGTCAAGGGAAGCCGGGTGCTGGTGCTGGGCGTGGCGTACAAGAAGGACATCGACGACCTGCG
>DATABT010000422.1:0-1786 GCA_036259455.1 Longimicrobium sp.
GGGCGGCGGCAAGGGCGGCGGCGGCGGCGGCGCGGTCACCTGTCCCGGCGCGGAAGGCGGCGGGGGCGGCGGGGGTGGTGCGGGAGGCGGAGGCGGTGCGGGCGGGGGCGGAAACCGCTCCATGAACGCCTCGTATTCGCGCGCCAGACGCCGGTTGAACTCCAGGATTTCCTCGTCGCTGCGGAACGGCCGCAGCGTGGCGCCCTGCCCCTCTCCCCGCGGCGCGGACGCGCAGCCGGAGAGCGATGAAGCGGCGCAGACCAGCACGGCGGGAACGATGAGCGTGAGTCGCATGCGGTGCGGCGGTGTGTCCAGGGGAGCCCGCGAGGGATGCCCGTTCCCCGGCGCCGGGAGAGCGATGGCGGGCGGGTGACGGGGGCGGATGTTTCCCAAACTTGCCCGGGACGGCCGCGGAGGCAAGGTGCATCCGCCGGGGCCGCCGCTCATCCCGCGGAACCGGGGGATCTTTCCCCCCACGCCGCCGCTCGTCCCATCGCGGTGCGCGGGGCGTCACGAACGCGCCCCCTCAGCCGTATTCATCTCGACGGAATCGCAGAACCCGCAGACCCGATACCGACCATGAACCGCATCCGCATCCTTCCGCTCATCGCCGCCGCGCTGCTGGCGGCCTGCAACGGCCTTCTGGGCGATCCCGGCGACGCGCGCGTGGCGTACGAAGCCGACCGCCGCGCGTACACCCGCAACGACGAGATCGTTACCACGCTCTTCAACGCGTCGGACCAGGACGTGGGCTACAACCTGTGCGGATCGCCGCTGGAAAAGCAGGTCGGCGGGGCGTGGGTGCGCGTCGCGCGCAACCCCGAAAGCCCGTGCATCCAGCCGCTGTACATCCTGCGGCCCGGCGAAACGGCCACGTACCGCGAGCCGGCGAGCCACGTTCCCGCGCCCGGCACCTACCGCCTGCGCACCCGCGTGGAGACGCCCGTCCCCGGCGACTGGATCGAGGTCACCACGGGCCCGTTCACGGTGCTGGAGTAGCGTCGCGCGACCTGCTCGAGCGACGCAGAGCGAGAGCCCCGGGCACCACGTGGGTGCCGGGGCTCTCGTCGTGATTCCGTATCCGGATCACGCCACCACGCAGGGCGTCCGCCGCGGGACCGCATTCGCCCGGGGTGGCGGACGGCGTCCGTGGGGCGTGGTCCGGACCGGCGGGCGATGGATCAGCCGCAGCTGCAGGTGCAGCAGCAGTACGGATCGCAGGTGTCGCCGCAGGTGCCGCAGTACGTGGCGCCGCCGCTGGCGTCGTAGCAGCTGCCGTTGCACCCGGTCACCCCGCCCGTGCCGCACTCGGTGACGTCGGAGCAGTCCCAGCCGCTGCAGATGTCGATGGAATCGCACCCCGACCCTTCCGGCAGCGGGGGAGCGCCATGAAGAAGATGCGCCTGGACCTGGACACCCTTGGCGGGAACGCCCGGCGCGGCATGCGCCGGGGCGTTCGGTCATTCAGCCCCGCCGCGCGCCGCGGCGGGTCACTTCTTCTTCCGGTTGCGCTTGCGGGCGGCCTTCTCCGCCTTGCGGCGGCGTTTGGCGGTTTCGGTGGCTTGCGGGCTGAGAGTGCGCGCGCCGGAGCCGCCGAACGCGGACGGCGGCGGGGTGATGCGCTCCTCGATCAGGCCGAGGTCCACCTGCACGTCTTCCCAGTCGCCGGCGAGGTCCGGGTCCACGGCGCCGGCCGCGAACGCCGCCTCCATCAGCGGGGCGCGTGTAGAGCTGCCCCAGCGCCTCCGTCGAGCCCGCGCGTACGGACGCCAGTAGCGTGGAATCG
>DATABT010000423.1:0-3370 GCA_036259455.1 Longimicrobium sp.
GTGCGGGAGTGCGGGAGTGCGGGAGTGCGGTTGGGGAGAGGGCGGGAGAATGATGGTCGGCTCCAGCCGGGCGGTTGATGAAATCGCAGCATAAGAGCACGTGATGTCCGCCTGCGCGAACGGCTCGTGCAGAACACCGCCCTGGTGCACCAGGACGGCGTTGGTACATCGGGGGCCGGGGCAACTGGCGCCGCTCGTTTCGTGCCTTTAGCTTCTCCTCGCTTTTGCTTCCCTGCTTTCGTCTCAAACCTGCGGCGAGAAAGGTGAAGGATTGTGAAGTAGAGCAGGCCAAGCTGTGTTAGGACCAACCGGCAATTCCGTGCTATAACGCAGTTTAAAACGGGAGTTGATCACAATGCAATCCGTATTGCTGCGACTGGCGACACTCCTTTTGCCGCTCGTCCTCGTCGCTTGCGGCGATCTGCCGACAACGTCACCCGCGCCGGACTTGACTGGGGTAGGACCGTTGCGTTCCGGCGATTGCACGCTGCAATCCGACGGGTCCTTCCTCTGCCCCCCGCAAGAGCCCGATTGGGGTGATGGTTGCGACGAATACCACTACGATTGCGGCGGCGACGACTGCATCATGTCCACGGGGCCGATTGATCCGGAGGAAGCCACCGTGCAGGGCTGCACCGGGGGCGGGGGCGATGATGGTAGCATCGGGGACGATGGCGGCGTAATCGGCGGCGGTGGGGGTGGAGGCAGTGGCGATGGGGGAACATCCCCGAAGTGCCCGGATTGGGACCCGGAGTGCAGTTCCGAAACCGACGACGGAATTTGTACCGCCGACGAGCATGGCACCGTATGTGAGGGTGAGTATCGTCCCGAATGCGAGCGGAGGCCCGACGCGTCAGGGGAATGCGTCACACGTCCTCCCAATACGACCGAGTGGGCCGAGTTGGGACAGAAGGTTGATCGTATGACGGAGAACACCGAGTACTGCCGTGGAGCCAAGGCGATCGCTCAGGAGATGTACGCCGCTGGCCGTGAAGGCGGCCGCCTCGTGTTATGGGACGGCAGGAACTACGAGCCGGGAACGAATCAGCAGCGAATGATCTGGGGCAGGAACGACTCAGATTCTCGCGGCCGGATCATCGAGATGGATTCCTACCTGGCGTTCGCAGTGCCCTCGCTGCTGGCCCATGAGGCATTGCATGCCTACCTGAACAGCATCAACTGGCCGGGAACGGTGAAGGAGCAGGATGACTGGATTCGCACCCGGGAAACCGAGTGCGCTGGTTGATGCGGGCTGGCGCCAAGGGCGTTCGACCTTTTTGGAGGAGGAGAAGCTGGATGCTTGAGAACATTGGGCGGCGCGCACGGCTCCTGGCGTTGGGGTGCGGGGTGGCGTGCGTTCCCGCAGCGTCGGGTGTGACGCAGGTCCCATCCGCCCCCACGCCTGCCGGAACGTACCAGCTCTCGATCTGCGAGGGCGTCTGCGCTGCGGATGGGTCCAATCTCCTGGTGACGGGATTCCTGGTGCTTGCACCTCAGGCATTGCCTCTCGAGCGGCTGTCGCAAGCCGGGCAACGCCACCTCCGGCAGAGCGACCCGTGGATGCTTGTCGCGCTGAGTGAGACCGACCGCGAAATCAACGCCTGTTTCGCCCCGGAAAGCCGCCCGGCTGCGTCGGGCATCGCCCGCGCCATGAAGGCGGGCATAACCAATTGGAGCAGCAGAGACCCCGGAATCGCGGTGCTGCTGTGGGTGTCTCCGGACGCGGGATACGATGCCCTGCTTCGCCCCGATGGCCCCGATCTGAGGGGAAGCGGGTTTGCGTGGGATATGGAAAGCGAGTATCACCAGACCACCGAAACGATCACTGCTACCTACGTTGGGCCACCGGACCTGGATCGCTGCCTCCGCGTGATCGAGGACGAGGCGGCGCGCGGCGACACTCGGAATTGAGCGTGGACGTACGTAATCTGCGGGCTTTCCGCTGTCATTGCGGCGAGATTACTCGCTCAGGCGCGAGGCCTGCGACGTTCACGCCCGCCGGGGCCCGGGCGACTGAGGTCGCTGCGAAGACCACGTGATGTTCGCCTGCGCGGACGCTTCGTGCAGAACGCAGCCGCGGTGCACCGGGGCTGCGTTCGTGTGGTTGAAAGCCCCGCGGGGTTTGCGGGGCTTTCCGCTGTAGTTGCGGCGGCTTCAGCCGCTCCGGCTCGAGGTCAGCCTCCGAGCCCCATATCGGCCCTCCACGCCGTGGTCGAACCTGCCCCGGCGCGGGACCCGCACGCCGCGCCTCAGTCCCGGAAGAACCAGCGCACGCCGAACATCGCGCGCACGCCGGGCAGGTACAGCCCGGGGGTGATGTCGTAGGCGCGGTCGCGGTTGAAGGCGTTCTCCATCCGCCAGAACACACGCACGTCCAGCACGCGCATCTGCACGTAGAAGTTGAAGGTGGCGTACGGCTCCGTCAGCACGTCGAACGCGCCGGTCTCCGGGTTGATCGTGAGCGAGCGGCCGCGGGCCAGCACCTCCGTGCGAATGGTCGGCTCGAAGTTGCCGTTGAAGTACAGCCCGTGGAACTCCAGCGCCGCCCGCCCGAACCGCTGCGGCAGGTACGGCCGCTCCGGCTCCGTCAGAAAGTCCGTGTACGCCGCCGAGAATCGCAGCTGCGGCCACACCACCGGCACGTCCACGTACGCCTCCACCGCGCCGATCGTCCCTCCGCTCGTCGGCTCCAGCCCGCGCTCGAACCAGAAGCCGAACGGCGCCACCAGGTCCACGTCGTGCGCCACGAACGCCGCGCCCGCCAGGATGTTGCCGTGCTCCCACTCCGCCCCCGCGCGGAATCCGCTGGCGATGGACTCGCGCTCGCGGAAGAGGATGACCGGCAGCGTGTCCTGCTGCGGCGCGTTGGGATCCACCTCGCCCGCCAGCGTGTTGACGACGATGGTGGAGTCGCGGCGGAAGCGGGCGGCGCGGTTCCCCGCCCCGATGGACCCGAAGAGGGTAAAGCCGCGGAACGGCCCCGCGCGCCCCGACGCCTCCAGCTCCACCCCCGTCACCCCGCCGTGCGACGTGGCGCGCGCCTCGCCCCAGGCGGCGATCCACGGCCGGGGCGTGAGCTCCGCGCGCGCGGACAGCTCCGTGGCGTTGGTGGAGAAGCCCTCCTCGTCCACGCGATGGACGCGCGCGGCGCCCGTCACCTGGCCCAGCGGAATGTCCACCGTGGCCCGCAGCATCGCCTGCACCGACTCGCGCGCCAGGCTGATGGAGTCGCCGGCCAGCGGGTCCACCCAGCTGCGGCCGACGGCGCCGTCCAGCCACAGCCCGCCCGTCGGCTCGCACCGCGGCGGGGCGACCGCGGCCGAGTCCGGCGCCGCGGCGGAGTCCGCCGGCAACGCGCCGGCGGAATCCG
>DATABT010000424.1:0-11038 GCA_036259455.1 Longimicrobium sp.
AACTCGCCGGGCACCCCCTCGAAGCGCACCATGAGCGCCGACGGGAGCTTTGCCTTCTCGATCCGGAAGACGCGGTAGAACGTGCTCTCGCCCAGCGTGATCCCCTCTTCGCGGAGCTGACGCAGCACCTCCAGCGGCGGCGCCTGCGGATCCTCGGCGGCGAGTTCGCGCAGCCGCTGCGTGACGCGATCGGGGAGCGGCGGACGGCCAACGCGGCGGGCGCTACGCGCTCGCTTGTCGTCGGGCTCGTTGACGGGTGGCTCCTTCGCGATCCGCTGCACGGAGCGCTTGGAGATGCCCATCTGCGCTGCGATTTCCTTCGTGGAGAGGCCCGACTGCACCAGGGCCTGTACGGCGTGTCTGTCGATCATCCTCCTTCGCCTGCCGGCGGTGGGCAACTGCCCTGCACGGAACGGCGAAAAAGATAGGGGCAGTGATCCTGGATCGCGCCAGAGTTTAGAGAGGATCAGCGACAGAGTTTGGGGAACTCACAACGCGATCCCGGAGCTGCGCGAGGACTACCGCCGCGCCCGCGGCGACCGCTACAGCGCCAAGGAGTTCCACGAGCGGCTGATGCGCCAGGGCACCATCCCGGTGGGCTACATCCGCGAGTTCTTCTGGCGCAGGCCAGGGACTGCGCGGCCTGCATCTGAGGACACAACCGAGTTGAAGGGCCGGATCTCACGATCGCGAGATCTGGCCCTTCGACTCTATATTTCGGCTACACCTTGGAATCCATAGACGCACACCAGGCTTTGGGGAAGACGCGATGCGCCGGGATCTCGGAAAGATGGGCGAAAGCCTCCTGCGAGGCTGGAGCGCAGAGGCCGGTCTTATCGTCAACAGCTCAGACGACCATGACGCAGCAGGATGGGACTTCCTTCTTGAATGGCCGGCCGAGAATCATCCGAACTTAGCTGCCTCATTTCCTCTAGATCGACGCCCGGCCCCACTCCAGTGCCTGGTGCAAGTCAAGTCAACTACTTCGAAACGACGACGCTGGTCAGTAAAGCTTAGCAACTGGTGGCGCTTCGTTCGGCATCCCGCGCCCACTTTTTTCCTCGTCTTGGAGTACGACACCTCAGGTGGATGCCAGCGCGGCTTTCTGATCCACGTTGGTGCATCCTACATCGAACGTGTTCTAAAGCGTTTGCGCGAACTCACTGTACGCAACTCCGACGTCAAGCTGCACGAGCACACAATGGATTTCACGTGGGGTGACGACGACCAAATCTCCGCCCTGAATGGGCCGGCTCTCGCTGCGGCTGTGCAGCGCTACACGCCCCTTGGCCTCGAGGAGTACGTTACCCACAAGCAGCGCTTCCTGGCGAAGGTCGGTTATGAGGAGGTTGGCCAGAAACTTCGGGTAAAGCCGCGTTTTCCAGATGACTGGCAAGGCACTCCAGACGAGTTGCTGGTTGATTTCGCACTCGGGCTCGTTCCACATCTTGAGATTGAAACAGGCGAAATCGTCGATTGGCGTTTTGGTATACCAGCAGTGTTACCAAGGGCTTTGCCAGAATCAGAATTACACATTCTTGACCGCAGACCAGTCGGACGGGGAACGATTCGCCTGCGGGCTGCACCTTCAACTCAAGAACTGCTGCTTGATGCAGATGTCTACGTACCGCATGGGGTCGAGGTCAACGGGGAACATTTCAAGGTGCGTTATTCGACACCATTCTTAGATATCGCATTTCATCTAACCGGTTCGCAAAAGCTTGAGTGGAAATCAAGATTTCCATCTATAAGAACCGCGCACCGGCTTGCAGATTTCCAGCCTGTGGCAAATCTCATTCTGCTCCTTCACGAGGCGACAGTAGCGGGCTCGGCGGAAATAGAGTTCCATTTTACGTTCGAATCACGCCCTGTTAGATCTGGTCGGCTAGTGGTATCTAGACCACTGCCACGGCCACTCGTAGAGTGGGCCGGAAGAGCGAAACACGCATGGATAATCGCTCGCTTCTTCGAGATAGAACGAGAGGTAATCACCTCCGCAGCCGAATTAGCTCGATACCGGAGGCAATTGCACCTTCTCACCGTGATTCTTCAGAGCACTCCAGCGTACTTTCGGGTTGATTTTTCCCTCGATGAGGCTCAAGTCGACCTGACGCTGCCATGGTGCGTTCCCTTAGCAGCAACGGCGCGCCTCGGGCGGTTCCAAGTCCAAGCCTCTTTCATGGTACTGGGCCACGCGGAGCCTACCGGCGAGATCCTAAATGGAAAGCGCATGTACCTGTTTCAGAGCACTGAAGTTCGTCCGGTTCAAAAAAAGCTGTACCGTGATCCGGAGATGCCTGAGATGTCTGACCGTGATCTCGTAACCGAACTCTCTGATAAACATCAAGAGGAGATGCAGGTTTTATTGACCCGAACTCTGCCTTGGCTAAAGGAGTAGATGCAGTATCGCCGCAGCCGGAAAGTCACGAGCGGTTGATGCGCATGGGCACCATCCCGGTGGGCTACATCCGCGAGTACTTCTTGGCCCAAGCCAGCGACTGCGCGGGCTGCGTATAAGCATTTGAACGCAGAGTTCGCTGCGTCGCAAAGAGAGTACGCAGAGGCGATCCGCCGTACTCTGCCTACTCTTTCCTGCTCCCCGAACTGTGCGTTCATCCGCCTCCGGCACGGTTGCTGCCCGGGGGCCGGCTCCCGATCCACGTCCACCGACCCGGAAAGGAGCCGCGGATGGCGATGCAGGTGCGCACCAGCGGATGCGTGTTCAGCATCATCGCTTCGATCGTCCTCACCATCCTGCTGAACGTGATGCTGCGCGGCTGCACCACCGGCGGCGCTTGATCGTCTTCCCGGAAACGGGGAATCCGGCGCGGCGCGTCCGACCACACTGTGGACGGCCGCGCCGCCTCATTCCGGGGAAGGGATCCCGCGCCCGCGGAAGCCCTGCGCATCCCGCGGATCTGCTCTTCGAGGCGGCAGGCCGGAGAAGGCCGCGCATCTGCGTCGCGCAGATCAGCAGACTTCCCGCGCGGCCGGAATGCACCTGGCCGGGAAGGAGGTTCGGATGCCCGAAGGGGACAGGTCCCTCAGCGAGCTGGAGCAGCACGCCCACCGCTACATCGACTTCATCCGCAAGATCGACTCGATCCTGCAGGCGCCGGTGGAAACCCTCTGCCGCGCCGGCGTGGAAGCCGCCGACGAAGAAGAGCGCCCGCCCAGCTTTCCCGTCTGGATCAGCCGTGAAGGCGGCTTCATCCGCTCCCGCGACAACAAGCTGACCCAGGCGCTGTGCTGCGCCACGCTGCAGATGCTGTACGTGGACCGGCGGCGCTTCGAGTGGCTGAGCGAGAACAAGCTGTTCAAGCGCAACACGCTGGAGCGCTGGGCGGCGTCCGCGTTCGTTCCCGCCTCCATCGACGCGAACGCCACGGATCCAGCCGCGGCGCGCCACAAGTACTTTCACGACTGCGTGGAGATCCTGCAGAGCGACACGTTCGGCGGGCTCAACCCGCTGACGTCGGCGCAGGTGTTCCGCGTGCTGATGGGCGCCGGCGAGGACCACGCCCATGAGGGGATCGGGTTTCTGGCCTTCTTCTGCATGGTGTGGCCGCTGTACCGCCGCTACCCCGACCCGCTGAACATCGGCGCGGGGGTGGAGCCGTCGCACCCCACGGCGTACGTGACGGCCAAGTGCCTGCTCACGCTGGACCTGCTGCGGCGCATCTGCGACCGGCGCGCAGATCTCCTGGGCCGCATTGCCGAGAGCCTGAAGAACCTGGACAGGATGAAGGACGCGGCGCTCCCCTTCGAGCGCATGATCGCGGCGTGGGAGATCGCGGCCGAGCTGGAGCGCCTGCGCACGCACCTGTCGCGGCTGGCGCCCATCGCCATTGCGCGCGGCGCGTTCGCGGAGTGCGGCAGGCGCGCCGGGCAGATCGCGGACAACCTGCACCTGGCGCCCCCCAACGACCTGGACGGGCTCGTGGACGTGTTCTGCGAGGCGCTCCGCGAGCTGCGCGAAAAGACCGGTGGGGCGATCCAGCAGGCCGACGTGGTGCTGGAGCACGTCAGGTCCGAGATCATCGACGTGCTGAAGCCGGGGATGGACCTGGCGCCGCTGACGCGGGAGCCCTTCTGCATGCTCTTCGGGCACGAACACGTACGGGACCGGAAGGAGTACCGCGAAGACCTGGTGCAGTCGGCCACGGAAGCGCATGCGCTGTGCTCCAAGGCCGCGAAGGCGCTGCGGGAGGCGGCCACGACCGACGAGCCCCCGGCCGTCCCCACGCTGACCTGGGTGGCCGAGCAGCTGGAGCGGCTGGCCGTGGCGAACCACGGTATCGTAAAGGAGCTGAACGAGTGCATCCGGCTCCCCTCCGAGTGGTGCCGCGCGGTGATGGAGCGGGAGATCGCCTTTGCGACGGCGCAGAACCTGAGCGACTTCGACGCGGCGGAACTGTCCAGCGCCATCGTGGTCGCCGTCAAGGCGGGGCTGGTCAAGTCTCCCGTGCAGGTGCGCAACGCCATCGAAAAGATGGTGCTGGGCGCCGAGGCGGACGGCAGCTGGCGGCTGGGGCACGCGTACTTCACCCGAGACGGCATCATGGGGATGCGCCCCGCCAGCGCCGACACGGTGTGGACGCTGGTGGCCACGCTGTACATGCACCCGGAGATCAAGGTGGCCGACCGCGCCCTGTTCCGGTTCGTGCAGTGGCTGGAGCGCACGCAGAAGACGGTGAAGGTGGGCGGCGAGGAGGAGGCCGGATGGGGGATGCACCGGCACCGGCAGGGCGACCGCATCCACATGGCCACCACGGCCGCGGCCATCAACGCCCTGCTGGACATCCGCACCCTGATGGAGCACCGCATCTGGCAGCTGTGCAAGCGGCGGTTCACCGTGCTCCCCCGCGGCAAGAACCTGGGCGACATCGACCCGGTGGACATGGGGCTGCGGCACGAGTTCCGGCTGCACCGCACGCTGGGGCAAATCGCCCGCGACACGCGCTCGCCCCGCACCAGCGCCGAAGCCCCGTACTCCGTGGTGCTGCACGGGCCGCCCGGGTCGTCCAAGACGGCGCTGACCAACGCGCTGGCCGAGGACATGTGGCACCTGTCCATCAGCACGCCGCTGCGCCAGTCCAAGCTGGTGCGCATCACGCCGGCGGACTTCACCCGCATGGGGGAGGACCGCGTGGACGCCGAGGCGCGGCTCATCTTTCAGCTGCTGAGCAACATCCGCGGCGCCACCATCCTGTTCGACGAGATCGACGACCTGCTGCTGCAGCGCGCGCGAGAAACGCCCGAGCGGCCCAGGTTCCTGGACCTGGTGGTCCCCGCCATGCTCAACCGCCTGCAGGACCTGCGCGATGCCTGTCCGCGCCAGGAGATCTGCTTTCTGTTCGGCACCAACTACATCGACAACATCGAGCCGGCGCTGATGCGTCCCGGGCGGGTGGACGCGCACCTGCCGGTGGTGTACCCCGACTACGCCAGCCGTCGGCTGATGGTGGGCAGGCACCTGCGCCCCGCGCTGGACGCGGGACCCAACAACGCCCACCACCGCGCGTCCATCGCCACCTGGCTGGACCGCTGGTGCCACATGATCGCCACGGCCACCGCGCGGTGGTCGTGGAACGACATCCGGCGCTCCCTGAAGGCGTTGCGCGCGGCGCAGAGAGTAGAGGGCGCGCTGGAGGAGGCCATCAGCAGCATGGGCAAGGGCAAAGGCAAGCTGCCGCCGGCCCCGGCGTTCGGCCAGCCGGTCTCCGCCGGCAAGTCCAGGGCAATGCAGCGCCTGGAAGAGCTGGAGCGGTCGCTGGAAGGCGACCTCGATCTGCGGGCGCTGCTGATCACGGCGCCGAGCTACGGCCCGCGCCTGAAGACGCACGCCACGCGCCCGGAGCTGCGGCACGAATACATCCAGCACGTGCTTTCCGAAAAGGCCAGCTTCGGCGACGCGAACGCCATCGTCTCCAGGGAGAAGCGGACGTTCACCGACTTCGAGGGGACTACGGTCGAGGCGCAGGACGACTTCGAGAAGGAGCTGCGCCACGCGATCAGCCTGCACGTGCCCCGGCCAAACGGCGGCGGTTGATGGTGGATCGAGAAGAGCCGGCCTCCGCGTGGACGCCGGCTCTTTCTCCGATTCACCCAGAGACGACCATCCGCGGTTACAGAGCGAGAAAACGATGCGGGGCGGCGGAGTCTGACCGCGCCGCTCCAGCATCCGCCCGATCTGCCGTGGCTCCGCCGCATGCGCGCCAACGGCGTACGGCTCCCCCAGCCGCCGTGCCCTGACGGCGGCGGCGTGCAGCAGGGCGCGGGCCAGAAAGCCGGCCCCGTGATGGCACGAGCAGCACCACGCGGGAGAGGGTGGGGTGATGGAGCAGAGGCGCCGGTCACCAGCGGCGCACGGGCTCGCCGAGCGCGCGGAGATCGTCCTCCGCACGCGACAGCAGGGTGGTCCGGCTGCAGAGCCAGGTGACCAGAAAGCCATCTCTCTCCTGCGCGAACACCAGGTACGATGCGTCATTCCGCAACCGGAAGTCGCACGTACTTCCACCGTTCGCGCTGAGCACGTCGACCGTCGCGGATTCTACACCCTTCCAGACGCCGTGCACTCGCAGAGTCGTCTTGCGCACATGCCTGTCGAACTGCCCGCCCGGGATCATGGTATCGCGAACCGCGACCACCGTGCCCGTAAAGGCGGCCGTAGAGCGCTCGAGCGCACTGGGCGCGTCCGGCGGCCTCATGCACGTGCAGACTCCGGTGTCGCACGGCGATGCGACGGACAGCGCGCCGAGCAGGGCAAGAAACGCGATCATGGGGGCTGTGGCGGGAGGGGGGATCATGCGGCCGTCTGGACGGAAACCCAGGCGGCGCCGGAAGGTTGCACCGGCGCCGCCGCGGTCGTTCTACCAGCCGACGGGCCTGCCCTGGTTCTGGCGGTCCAGCCAGGCCTTGAGCGGGGCGAAGTACTCCAGGAGCGCGCCGGCGTCCATCCGCCGCTCGCCGGTCATCTCGTACAGCGTCTGCTCCCACGGCTGGCTCATCCCCGCCTCCAGCATCCGCTCCAGCTTCTGCCCCGCGGCCTCGCTGCCGTAGAACGAGCAGCGGTGCAGCGGGCCGGTGTACCCCGCCTCGCGGCAGAGCGACCGGTAGAACTGGAACTGGAGGATGCGCGCCAGAAAGTACCGCATGTACGGCGTGTTGCCGGGGATGTGGTACTTGGCGCCCGGGTCGAAGTCCGCCTCGGTGCGCGCGATGGGCGCGGCCACGCCCTGGTACTGCTCGCGCAGGTCCCACCACGCCGCGTTGTAGTTGGCCGGGGTGATCTGCCCGCTGAACACGCCCCAGCGCCACTTGTCCACCAGCAGCCCCCACGGCAGGAACGCCACCTTGTCCAGCGCCTGCCGCAGCAGGAGCGCCGTGTCCGCCGCCGTGGTGGGCGCGCGGTCCAGCAGGCCCACCTGCACCAGGTACTCGGGCGTCATGCTGAGCGCCACGGCGTCGCCGATGGCCTCGTGAAAGCCGTCGTGCGCGCCGTTGCGGAAGAGCGGCGGCTGGTTGCGGTACGCGCGCTGGTAGAAGCTGTGCCCCAGCTCGTGGTGGATGGTGACGAAGTCCTCGCCCGTGGGCTCGATGCACATCTTTATCCGCAGGTCTTCCTGGTCGTCGATGTCCCACGCGCTGGCGTGGCACACGACGTCGCGATCCGCGGGCTTGGTGAGCATCGACCGCTCCCAGAAGGTCTGCGGCAGCGGGTCGAAGCCCAGCGAGGTGAAGAAGCGCTCCCCCGCGCGCGTCATGGCGACGGCGTCCATCCCCTTCGCGCGGATCAGCTCCGTGAGGTCGAACCCGGCGCCGGGCGCGTTGACCGGCGCGACAATCGGGTAGACGTTCCCCCACTCCTGCGCCCACATGTTCCCCAGCAGGTGCGCGGGGATCATCCCGTCGGGCGGCACCACGTCCGGCCCGTACTGCTGCACCAGCCGCGCGCGGACGTAGGCGTGCAGCGATTCGTACAGCGGCTTCACCTGCTGCCACAGGCGGTCTACCTCGGCGGCCAGGCTGTCCGGGTGCATTTCGTACTGCGAGCGCCACATGAAGCCGGTGTTGGGGTGTCCCAGCTCGCGCGCGCCCTTGTTGCTCAGCTCCACGAAGCGGGCGTAGCGGTCGCGCATGGGCGCGCCCACGCGGTGCCACCCCTGCCACACGTCCAGCATCTCCGCGGGGTCGCGGCTGGTGGCCAGGATGCGCGACGCGGCGCCGATGTCCAGGCACTCGCCGCCCGCGCGGCAGTACTCCCCGCGCCCGTAGTCGGCCTCCATGCTCACCTGCGTGCGGGTGAGCTCCGCGGCCTCCTCGGGGTTGCCCGGCGGCGGCGCGGTGAGGGCGAGCTTGAGGATGTTGAACTTGCGGCGCAGCGTGGGGTCCAGCTGCACGTCGTCGAACCGGCGGGCGGCCAGGGCGCGTCGCTGGATGGCCACGTTCAGGCTCCGGGTGGCCTCCGCCGACATCGCCTCCGTGTCGGTGGTGATGTACGTGGCCGCCACCCACTGGGCCTGGTTGGCGCGCAGGCTCAGCTGCGACAGCTCCCGCTCCGCCTCTTCGATGAAGGCGGCGGCTTCCCGCGGCGTGGCCGCGCCGGTGGGCTGCTGCGCCGGCGCCGGCAGGTCGGGCGGAGGAGGACTGGCCGGCCCGCCGCAGGCCGCCGTACCGAGCGCCGCCAGCACGCCCAGTCGCGCGAACAGGTTGCGTTGCATACGATTGAAGATCTTCGGGTTCGATTTCGTCCGGATTGGGAAAGCCGGATACAATCGCCCCCGGCACCCGATTCCACAAGGCGCCGCCTCCCGGTGTAGCCGGCGACGGACCGGACGGAGGGGGGGTCAAACGACCCGTGGACGCGGATGAAAGCACGCGTAGCTTGTCGGCGCCGTAGTAGCAGGCCCGTGGGATCAACCTATTCGGACGGAGCGACGATGACGCGCAACCGGGTGGTGCGGGTGATGATGATCGCCGCCGCCGCGGCTGCCCGGCCCGGCGTGGCGCAGGACGCGGCCGCGGCGGATTCGGCCATCGCGGCGCGGATGATGGCGGAGGTGCAGCCGGTCCGCACGCCGCGCGTGGTGCTGTGGGCGCAGCCGGACGCGCTCTCCGCCGACGAGGCACGGGCGTTCGCGGCGGAGCTGGACGCCGGCGTGGCGGCCATCGAGCGGCTGACGGGCGAGCGTGTGGACGCCGCGCACTACGGCGACTCGGCGGTGCACGTCTTCGTCAGCGGGCGGGTGACGGTGTCGCACGTGTACGGCGGGTACGCGCATGACCGGTACAAGCGGCCGTACCTGTACCTGAGCCCGCAGCGGGTGCGCCGGCGCGCCGCGCCGTACCTGCACGAGCTGACGCACATCGTGCTCTGGCGCTTCGGGTCGCACTCGCTGCGCGAGGGGTTCGCGTCGTACGTGGAGGGGCGGCTGGCGGAGGAGGGCGTGGGCTACAACTCCGGCGTCTTTGGCCCCGGTCCGCGCGCGGAGGTGGACTCGGCGGCGGCCGCGGCGCTGCGCGGCGGCGTGGGCCAGGCGGTGCTGCCGTGGGTGGGGCGCGCCGGCGGCACGGACCCATCCATCACCAGCGCCGACGCGCCGGAGACGCGCGCCGCGTTCTACCTGCTGACGCGGTCGTTCGTCCAGCACCTGCTCGACGAGATCGACATCCCCACCTTCATCCGCCTGTACCGCGCGGACGACACGGACGCCGCCTACCGCGAGCTGACCGGGCGCTCGCTGGAGGAGTGGCGCGCCTCCTGGACGCAGTCGCTGGCAAGGTGAACCGCGGTTCGCCACGGACCGGCACGGAGGAAAAAGCGAGGACACGGAGGCGATTGCCGCCATGGTGCGGGTGGTGGACGACATCAACCGCGCACCTGCTCGGACGGATCGAGAACGAGCTGGGGCCCACGATCGGGGTCCACGGAGGTGCCCCCTTGACCCCGACGCCCCGGGGCCGCGCACCGTCCCGACGTTCGGCCCAACTGCCGCGCCAGCGCATCCTCCGGCCGCGACGGTATCTCGCACGAGCGCGAGGAGGTCGACATGAGGAGAACGGCGCAGGTGCGCGAGGCGTTCACCGGGCCGTGGGGGCACACCCCGACAACCAACGTGGTGAACGCCACTCGCCCCGCCGACGACAGGACGCAGATCCCTTTGACTCATGGTTCGAAGCCAGCCCTGGCCGCGCGCCCAGGATCAGGAGAAGCGGAGACGTACCGGCCGATCCGCGATCCATGGCACGTGACCCTTGACGCCCACGGAAAGGGGTGCTAGATATCCAGCACGGTGCTGGAAAACCACCACACTGTTGGAAACCCAGCAGCCCCCTCTCCACAGGACCCCGATGGGACCCGAGCTCACCACCGACCTCAGCCGCCGCGAGCGCCAGATCATGGACGTGCTCTTCGCGCTGGAGCGGGCCACGGTGAACGACATACTGCAGCGCATTCCCAATCCGCCCAGCTACTCGGCGGTGCGCGCGACGCTGCGCACGCTGACGGAAAAGGGGTACGCGGAGCACCTCCAGGACGGGCCGCGCTACCTCTATCAGCCCGTCGTGGCAAAGGAGAGCGCGCGGTCGCTGGCGCTGGGCCACCTGGTGAAGACGTTCTTCAACGGCAGTGCCGAGGCGGCCGCGGCCGCGCTGCTCGGGATGTCACGCCGCAAGCTGACGGACGACGACCTGCGGCGGCTGGCGGAGCAGGTAGAAGCCGCCCGTGGAGAGGGAAGGTGAGCATGGCCGCCGCCATGGACCTCACCTCCGCTCTGGATTCCGCCGCATCGGTGCTTCCGCAACTCGCCGTCAAGACGGCCGTCGTTCTGGCCATCGCGACGGTGCTGGCGTTCGCGCTGCGCCGCCGATCCGCCGCCGCGCGTCACCTGCTGTGGACCGCGGCGATCGCCGGCGTGCTCGCCCTGCCGCTGGTGCAGATGGTGCCCGTGCGTCTGGCCGTGCTCCCCGTTTCGCTGGCGGGCGCCGCCGATCCCGCGCCGGCCGCCCCGCAGCCGCACGCCCCCGCGCAGGTGGT
>DATABT010000425.1:0-3773 GCA_036259455.1 Longimicrobium sp.
CAGTCGCGGCCGGCGTCGTGCAGCAGCGGCGGATCGGGTGCGCCGAGCAGCTCCGCCGCGGCGCGGAGGGTGGGCGGATCGTGGACGATGCCCGCGAGCAGCACCAGCGGCGCCGCGTACCACTCCGGCGCCACGGAGTCCGCGGAGCGCACCTCCGCGAAGCCCTTGGGACGGATCTCGGGAAAGAGCGTGGTCAGGTGCACGCGCCAATCGTCGGGGGCCACGCAGCCGGCGGCGTTCCACTCGGCAAACGGGCGGAAGACGTCGTCGTTTCCCACCAGGATGGCGGGCGCGGCGAGGGCGAAGTCCAGGTACTCGCCCAGCGGATCGTCGCAGCCAAAGCAGCCGGTGCGGCCGCCGTCCAGCTCGCGCCAGATGCGCGCGCGGTAGCTGCGATGCCCCGTCGGCTCGCCGCGGTAGACGGGCGAGTTGGCGAAGATGGCCGTCACGTACGGCGCCATGGCGTTCAGCACCCGCCATGCGGCCAGAGGCTCCGCGCCGAAGTCCAGGCTCAACTGCATGGCCGCGGTCTGCCGCATCATCCGCGTGCCGCCGGTGGCGATCGACTCCATGAACCGCGTCTGCCGCACGTACCGCCGCCCGGGGAGTTGCAGCGGCACGGTCTCGATCCCGTTCCGCGGCTCCACGCCCACCGCCAGCAGCCCGATCCCCGCGCCGCCCATCTCGTCCATCAGCGGGAGCACGGTCGCGCGCAGGGCGCGGATGAGCGCGGTGGCCGAGGGGAACGCGGCGGCGCTCAGCTCGATCTGCCCGCCGGGCTCGTAGCTCACGATGCCGCCGTCCGGCAGCCCGAACTGCGGAACTCCGTATGGCGACGCCTGCTCCCTCCACCCGTGGCGCCTCCCGAACCGCCGCAGCAGCGGCAGCGTCGACAGCCCCTCCGCCGAGACGATCGGCACCTGCGCGCCCGTGTCGATGGAGACGGGGATCAGCTCCACCTCCGCGCCGATGCGCGGCGGCCCGGGCGCGCGATCCAGCGCGAACGCGTGTGTCCGCAGGTCCTCCAGCAGAGCGGCGCGGGGGAGCATCGGTCAGCGAGGCGCGGCGAGGGTGATGGCGTACAATCCGTCGTCGTCCGTCATCCACCGCTCAATCCGCAGCCCGGCGGCGGTGAACATCGCCTCGACGCTGGCGTGGTCGTGCTTGGCGCTGATCTCGGTGTGGATGGTCTCGCCCGCGCGGAAGTGGTAGCTGCCGGCGCCGGGGATGGAGACCGTGTGGTCGCGGGGCGAAACCAGGTGCATTTCGATCCAGTGCGCGTCGCGGTCGTAGAAGGCGCGGTGCTCCCAGCCGTCCACGTCGAAGTCCGCGCCGGTCATCGCGTTGAGCACGCGCAGCATGTTGCGGTTGAACTCCGCCGTCACGCCCTGCGCGTCATCGTACGCGGCCTGGAGGCGCGCGGGGTCCTTGCGCAGGTCCACGCCCATCAGGAACCGGTCGGTCTCCTTCATCCGGCCGCGTACACGCCCGAGCAGCGCCACCGCCGGCTCCGGCGCAAAGTTGCCGATGGTGCTCCCCAGGAACGCGTGCAGCACGGGATGCGGCAGGTCATCCGGGAGCGCGAACGCCTCCGTCATGTCCGCCACGACGGGAACCACGGCGATGGATGAATACGCGGCGCGGATGCGGTCCGCGGTCCGGTCCAGGAACTCGGCGCTGACGTCGACGGGCACGTAGACGGCGGAATCGGCCGAAGCCGCGATTGCATCCAGCACGATCCGCGTCTTTTCCGCGCTGCCGGCGCCCAATTCCACCAGCGCGCGCGGAGCCAGCGCGCCGATCCACTCCGGCATCCACCGCTCCAGCAGCGACCGTTCGGTCCGCGTGAGATAGTACTCGGGAAGCCGCGTGATTTCCTCGAACAGCTGCGAGCCGCGCTCGTCGTAGAAGAACTTGGGCGGAAGCTCCTTTTGCGGGCGCGACAATCCTTCCACGATCTCGCGCAGGACGGCGGGTTCGGCAGCGGGCGGGGCGGAGCCGGACAGCTCAGTCATCACGCGCGATCCGGAAGCCGCTGAAGATCTGGCGGCGGATGGGGTAGTCCCAGTTGCGGAAGGTGTTGCGGATGGCACCCGGGCGCGTGGCCCACGATCCGCCGCGCAGCACCTTGTAGTCCGGCCCGAAGAAGACCTCGCTGTACTCCGGGTACGGGAACCTCTGGTACCCCGGCCAGGGAAGGAAGTCCGACGCCGTCCACTCCCACACGTCGCCCATCATGCCGTACGCGCCGATGGGCGACAGGTTGCGCGGGTAGGCCCCCACCTGCGCGGTGCCGAACGCGAGCTGGTCCAGGTTGGCGTCCAGCGGCGTGGGCGGCTCGTCGCCCCAGGGATAGGTCCGCTTGGTCCCGGTGGACGGGTCCCAGGAGGCGGCGGCCTCCCACTCCTGCTCCGCCGGCAGGCGCGCGCCGGCCCAGCTGCAGTACGCCTCGGCCTCGTACCAGCAGACGTGGCACACGGGGCGGGCGGGATCGACGGGCGTCTCGGCATCCATCGACCGCGTCCACCACTCGCCGTCGCGCATTTCCCAGAACTGCGGCGCGACCAGGCCGGCCTCCTGGCGGTGCTTCCACCCCGCCGGGGACCAGAGGGAGCGCGTGTCGTACCCGCCGTCCGCGATGAACAGCGCGTACTCGAAGTTGGTCACCGGCGCCGCGCCGATGCGGAAGGGCGCGAGGTCGACGGCGTGGCGCGGGCGTTCGTTGTCGTAGGCGGCGGTGCGGTCGTCGGTGCCGATCTCCACCGTGCCGCCGGGAAAGCGCACCATCCCGTCCGCGTCCGCGTCGATGCGCCGGCCGGATGGGGGGACGATGGCGCGCGGGGCACGGTAGCGCGCGCCGTCGTCCCTGAGCTGCAGCGCCTGGAGAATGGTCTCGTTGTGCTGGTACTCGTGCTGCGCGACCATGCGGTAGACGTAGCCGCCGGCCAGCAGCCGCGGATCCGCCGCGCCGGTGTCACCGGACAGGACGCGGTCCAGCACGGTGCGGCGGGCGCGCGCCATGTGGTCCAGCGTGTCGGACAGGCGCGGCAGGGCCAGCTCGCCGCGCACGGAGCGCGGGTTCTCGAAGGGGTTGAAGATGCCCGGCATCTCGCCGAACCGCACCGGCCCCTCCAGGTTGCGCACCAGCCACAGCTCCTCGAAGTGCGCGATGTGCCCCATGTCCCACACCACCGGGCTCATCAGCCGGTTGTGCTGGTTCATCAGCTCGTCTTCGGGGACGGGGGAGATGAGCAGCAGCGTGCGCTCGCGGGCATCGGCCAGCAGCGCCGCGACCTCGCCGGGCGTGAGGGAACCGTCGTGCGACTGCGACATCCTGCGCTTTCCGGTTGGGGGATGGTGGCGCGCGCGGAAGGGCGTGATGTAAGCTAAAGATGCGCGTTGCACCACGCCATTATCCGGCCCGTCGTGTTACCGAAGGTGCGGCTCGCGCAGAGGGTTTGTCAAACTCGCAAGATTCCGGCGGGAGGTTGCCGGAGCGATGGAAATCACGGCAACGCCCTCACGCTGTCCGCCTTTGCGCCGGCGTCGGCAGACAGAGATGGACGCGCGGCGGCGGGCATCGCGACGGGCGGTTGAGTTGAAACCGCGGCTGGACCGTCCACGAAGTCCGCCTGTGCGGACTGGCCCGTGGCAGGTACGGTTCCTCGCGTGTGGACGGCTTCGTCCGTTCCGGTGATCACAGGCCGTACTTGCAAGCACGTTCATTCAATGGAAGCCAAAATGGGAGAAGGAGCGGATGGAGAAGAGCGCTG
>DATABT010000426.1:0-1619 GCA_036259455.1 Longimicrobium sp.
GGAACGTAACGCGACATCGCTGACACCTGACGTGCGCCATGGTCCGCTCGTGGGATGGCGCGAAATGAGGTGGCGATGGAAGCGAAGCTGTTGGCGGTGTCGTCCGCTGACCTGAAGTTCCCCCGCTTCTCCGGACACCTACGGTGTGACGGGCGCAAGCCCGCGGGAAGGAGAAGCCGATGCCAGCGCCGTATCCCGAGGAGTTCCGTCGCCGGGCGATCAGTCTGGTGCGTGAGGAGGGCCGTCCTGTTGCGCAGGTGGCTCGTGAGCTCGGCATCGCCGAGTCGGGCCTGCGGCGGTGGCTGGATCGCCATGACGTCGATAGCGGCGTCAAGGAAGGTGTGAGCAGTTCCGAGCGGGACGAGCTGGTCCGGCTGCGCCGGGAGAACCGCCAGCTGCGCATGGAGCGTGAACTGCTCTCTCGCGCCGCGGCCTTCTTCGCCCAGGAGAACGTGCTGCCGCCACGGCAGTGATCTACGCGTTCATCCGGGAGGAGAAGGCCACCCACGCCACCCCTGTCCGCTTCGCCTGCCGTATCCTGGGGGTGTCCCCGGCCGGCTACTACCACTGGCTGGCCCGCCAGGACGACCCGGCGGCGCGCACGCTGGCCGACGTCGAGCTGACCGCCACGATCCGCAAGATCCACGAGGCGTCGCGCGGCACCTACGGCTCCCCACGTGTGCACGCCGAGCTGCGGCTGGGCCAAGACATCCGGGTGGGCCGCAAACGCGTCGAGCGGCTCATGCGCACCGCCGGCATCATCGGTGTGACGCGGCGCCGTCGACACGGCTGCACCCGCCGCAACCCCGAGGCGACGCCGTCTGAGGATCTGGTCAACCGCGCCTTCCGCCCCGACGCACCGGATCGGCTGTGGTGCGCCGACATCACCGAGCACCCCACGGCCCAGGGCCGGGTGTACGTCGCGGTCGTCATCGATGCGTTCTCACGCCTGGTCGTGGGCTGGTCCATCGCAGACCACCTGCGCTCAGAACTCGTCGTCGACGCGCTCGAGATGGCCCTGTGGCGCCGCCGCCCACCCGCCGGGGGCGGACTGGTCCATCACGCCGACCACGGCACGCAATACACATCATGGGCGTTCGGACAGCGGCTACGCGGCGCCGGGCTACTCGGCTCCATGGGCACCGTCGGCGACGCGCTCGACAACGCCGTGGCCGAAAGCTTCTTCGCCACCCTGCAGACCGAACTGCTCGACCGCCGCGACCACTGGGACAGCCGCGCCCAGCTCGCCCGCGCCGTGTTCGACTACATCGAATGCTTCTACAACCCCATCCGGCGCCACTCCACGCTCGGGATGCTCAGCCCCGCCCACTACGACCAAGCCCATCGACCCGCCGCCACAACCGCGGCATGATCCGCTACACAAGACCCGTCCGGGATAGCGGGGGAACTTCACTGCCGCGCTACACCATCGACCTGCACGGCTTCACGCACGGCGGCGAAGCTGTCGGGCGGCTGCCGAGCGGCAAGGCCTGCTTCGTCGCCTACTCAATCCCAGGCGAGCGCGTGGTCGTGGACGTGGTCGAGGAGCACAAGCGCTGGGCGCGCGGGCGCCTCGTGGAGGTGGTCGAGGCATCGCCCGACCGGGTGGACGCCCCGTG
>DATABT010000427.1:0-4117 GCA_036259455.1 Longimicrobium sp.
GGAAGAGGTTTTTCCACACCCTCTGAGGCTGAGGGAGCGCGCGCGATCTCGAACGGCGTACAGGCTGCGGGCGCGACCGAAGGATCTCCTCCGCGCGGGGTGGGACACCCCCTCTCTGCGGGCTGGCGGCGTCCGAGAGCCGCGAGCGAGATCCTTCGGTCGGCGCGCTGGCATTCGTGGGCAGGGAAAACCCGGCGCGGCGCCTCCCTCAGGAAACCAACCTTCGCGGATTCGGTCTCCGCGCCTCCGCGTGAGACTTTGTGCTCTTTGCGGGGACGAATCGCTCCAAAGGGGACCGTCGTGGGCTCGGTCTCCGTTGCCGGGTTCGGCGGGTCTGGCTATGTTCCGGGGCTATGAGTGAGACGAAGAGTGGTACCCAGCCCACGGTGCGCGTCACCTCCGAGATCGGTGCCCTGCGCACCGTCATCCTCCATACGCCCGGACCCGAACTGCTGGCGGTCACCCCGTCAAACCGCGAGCAGTACCTGTACGACGACATCATCGACCTGCGCCAGGCGCAGGCCGAGCACCAGCGCTTTCGCGCCATCCTCTCGCGCTTTGCCGAGGTGCTGGACGTGCGCGACCTGCTGGCCGACATCGTGGACCAGCAGGAGGTCCGCCGCTTCCTTGTCAACCGCGTGATGGAGGTGGCGCCGAGCGAGCCGCTGGGGGGCGAGCTGTACGAGATTCCCGGCGACCAGCTCATCCGCCAGTTCATCGAGGGGAAGGAGGCGCCGCAGGGGCCCATCAGCAAGCTGCTGCACAAGGTGAGCTACGAGCTGCCCCCCCTGCCCAACCTCTTCTTCACGCGCGACGCCGCGATGGTGGTGAACAACGCGGTGATCATCGGGGCCATGCGCTACGCGGTGCGCTGGACGGAAGAGCTGCTGATGAAGGCGCTCTTCGCCTACCATCCGCTCCTGCGCGGCAATGGCGGCTACATCTACGACGGCACCGAAGAGCACCGCAGCGACTACACCATCGAGGGCGGCGACGTGCTCATCATCCGCCCCGACCTGGCCATGGTGGGGCTCTCGGAGCGCAGCAGCCCCGCGGCCATCGAGGGGCTGGTGGACGGGCTCAAGGACAAGGCCGGGATCGACCACGTGATCGTCGTGGTGCTGCCGACGGAGAGCCCGGCCATCCACCTGGACATGATCTTCACCATGGTGGACCGCACGCACTGCGTGGTCTATCCTCCGTACTTCTTTGGCCCGCAGCGGCTTCCCGCCCTGCACTACCGGCCGGGCGGGGACGGGGTGACGGCGTACGACGACGTGTTCACCGCGCTCAAGCAGGTGGGGATGGAGCTGGAGCCCATCTGGTGCGGCGGCCAGCACCCCACGCGCCAGGAGCGCGAGCAGTGGAGCAGCGGGTGCAACTTCGTGGCGGTGCGGCCCGGGATCGTCCTGGGCTACACCCGCAACGAGGGGACGATGCGGGAGATGCAGGAGAAGGCCGGCTACCGCGTGGTGGACGCCATCGACTTCCTTACCGGCAAGGAGCAGGTAAAGGACGGCGACCAGGCGGTGATCGCCTTCGAGGGCGCGGAGCTGGTGCGCGGGGGGGGCGGCGGCCGCTGCATGACCATGCCCGTCTGCCGGGACGACATCTGGTGAGCCAGCTGGTGCTTTCGCTGGACGGCGTTCGCCTGGAGCGCGACGGTTCGCTTACGGACCGCGCGCTGCGCGTGCTTGCGGACGAGCCGCTGCCATCGGTCGAAGTCGCCCGGCGGGTGCTGGGGATCACCGGCGGCGCGGGGGCGGCGGCCAGCGCCGTATTTACGCTGCTGGGCGGCGACCCGCGCTTTCGCGTGGACGCGCAGGGCGTGTGGTCGGTCGCGCCGCCGCCGTCGGAGGCCGTGCCCGCGGTCGTCCGCCCCTTGCGCGAGGAGAGCTTCGTGGTGGTGGACGTGGAGACCACGGGCGGCTCTCCCTGGCGCGGCCACCGCGTGACGGAGGTGGCGGCCGTCCGCGTGCGCGGGGGGCGGATCGAGGACACCTACAGCACGCTCATCAACCCCGAGCGGCCCATCCCCTCCATGATCACGGGGCTGACCGGGATCACGCAGGCGATGGTGGCGGACCAGCCGCGCTTTGCCCAGGTGGCGCGGCGGGTGGGGCAGGAGCTGGAGGGGAGCGTGTTCGTGGCGCACAACGCGGCGTTCGACTGGCGCTTCATCTGTCACGAGATGAGCCTGGCCACGGGAATGACCCTCAGCGGGCGCCAGCTGTGCACCGTGCGCCTTTCCCGCAAGCTGCTGCCGGAGCTGCCTTCGCGCTCGCTGGACAGGCTGGCGCTCTGGTTCGGAGTGGAGATCGAATGCCGCCACCGCGCGCTGGACGACGCCGTGGCGACCGCGAAGGTGCTGCTGAGGCTGATCGAGATGCTGGAGGACCAGGGGGTGGAGGACTGGGATGGGGTGCAGCGGATGCTGAGAAGGCGCAAGCCGCGCAAGTCGCGCAAGCGCAGGGCGGCGCCGGTGTCGATGGAGGCCGCGTGATGCAGACGGCGGATCGCGCGCAGTCGCCGCCGCGCATCCAGACCCGCAGGCTGGGCGCCTTTACCCTGCACGCGCTGGAGGCGGGGACGCAGGCGCTGGACGGCGGCGCCATGTTCGGCGTGGTTCCCAAGCCGCTGTGGGAAAAGCGGATCCCAGCGGACGAGCGCAACCGCATCCCCCTGGGCCTGCGCTGCCTTCTGGTGGAAACCGCGGACGAGCTGGTGCTGATCGAGACGGGGCTGGGGAACAAGGAGAACGAGAAGTTCCGCGACATCTACGGCGTGGACAACGCATCGTCCCATCCCGCGCATCCCGACCGTCTGCAGCAGCTGATCGCGGAAGCGGGGTTCCGCCCGGAGGACGTAGGCGTCGTGATCGACACGCACCTGCACTTCGACCACGCGGGGGGCAACACCTTTCGCGACGCCGAGGGGCAGGTGCGTGTGTCGTTTCCCCACGCGCGCTACCACGTGCAGCGCGGCGAGTGGGAGTGGGCGCATCGCGCCAACGAGCGCACGTCGGCCAGCTACCTGCCGCACAACTACGAGCCGGTGATGGCGTCCGGCCAGCTGGAGCTGATCGAGGGCGACGTGGAGATCGTTCCCGGCGTTTCGGTGATGCGCACGCCGGGGCACTGCCCGCATCACCAGTCCGTGCTGGTGCGGTCCGGGGACGAGACGGCGTGCTTTCTGGCGGACGTCATCCCCACCTTCGCCCATCTTCCGCTCCCGTGGATCATGGGCTACGACGTGGAGCCGCTGGTGACGCTGGAGAGCAAGCGCGCGCTGCTGAAGCGTGCCACGGACGAGCGCTGGCTGCTCGTGAGCACGCACGACCCTTTCCGCGCGTGGGGATACGCCGCGGCGGAGGGGAAGGGCGTGCGGCTGGAAAGTGCGTGAGTGCGGTAGTGCGGGAGTGCGGAAGTGGAGATCGGAAAACTTCAATCAATCCGAGGAGCAGATGATCGATATCGCTCGTGACCCCAGGACGACGCCCGTGATCGTGAGCGCGGTGCGCACGCCCATCGGCAAGTTCCTGGGCGCGCTCAGCACGCTGTCCGCGCCGGACCTGGGCGCCATCGCCATCCGCGAGGCCGTAAAGCGCGCCGGCATCAGCGTGGACGACGTGGCCGAGGTCATCATGGGGAACGTGGTGCAGGGCGGCGTGGGGCAGGCGCCCGCGCGCCAGGCCGTGATCAAGAGCGGCCTTCCCAGCACCGTGAGCGCGCTCACCATCAACAAGGTGTGCGGCAGCGGGCTCAAGGCGGTGATGCTGGCCGCGCAGTCCATCCGCGCCGGCGACAGCCAGGTGGTGATCGCGGGCGGCCAGGAGTCCATGAGCAACGCCCCGTTCTACGTCTACGGCTACCGCAACGGCGTAAAGTTCGGCGACCAGACCATGGTGGACGGGCTGATCAAGGACGGATTGTGGTGCTCGTTCTGCGAGGTGCACATGGGCGGGCACGCGGAGTACACGGCCAAAAAGGCCGGCATCACCCGCGAGATGGCAGACCAGTTCAGCGTGCAGTCGCACCAGAAGGCGGTGGCCGCGGCGCAGGCCGGCAAGTTCAGGGAGGAGATCGTCCCCGTGGAGATCGCCGGCCGCAAGGGCACC
>DATABT010000428.1:0-12395 GCA_036259455.1 Longimicrobium sp.
TGAAGGAACACTCCGCTGAGATATGCTGGCGATAGCTGAAGCGGATCGGCGTTCTCCTGAATGAATTGAAACATATACCGATCAATCGGGCAAGCGAATCCTCTCTCATCAGGCATCCCACAAGACATCAATAGAACGTTACTCGCGGCAGAATCTTTGGCCACAATGCGGTCGTTTATCGTTTGAAGCGTCTGACTGAGCCGAACCTCCGTTTGGCAGTTTGAAGACACTAGAAAATGATGGGCGATGCCATCACCGTATGTCATCAAGTTAACGGGGCCATGCTGACCGTAGTATCCACGATTGTTCGGCCAGTGGTCAGGGGGGCCGTTGGTTAGATCGACCCCATCACCGACACATCCACGATCTTCCTTCAAGAGTTGAGAAAGTTGGTCCAGCAAGGGCGCGGTATCCCGCGGCAATCCATCATCGGCCGGCAAAATGGCGAGGACAACTCTTCGGCCCATCAGATGAGTGTACTGTGCTGCTTCCCGTGTCAGCCGTTCATGTAGTAGCCTCCCAAGTCGGCGAGCCTGAGCAAGCTCACGACGAACATCGGTTATCGTCAGCTCAGTCAATTCGACTGCGTAAGGCACTCCCCCCACGTGCACTACCCGGTCCGGCGGATCATCGCCTCGCCGGATATCAATAGGGTGACCATCATCCAGGGCGAGCGAGAGCGCAAGCGCGAATGAAAACATTTGGATATCCTCACGTCTATCCTTGCTGAGCGGCCCCTGCAGTATCGGAGCATCAACCGGCGAAGAAGGGATGAAGAAGATCGGATCATCTTCGCGCCCGTCCTGTGTGCCTCGTAGGCTAATAAACACACTCTCTCCTGATTCAGGGAAAGGATCTCGCGCGCATGAGCCGGTGCATAAGATCGCGGTGTAGGGTGACTAGCCCCAAAACGCGCGAGGCCGCAGATCGTGGGCCACTCGGACCCTCAAAAGCCGCCGCCCACGCGGCTGCTGGAGATGCTGTCGGACCGCTTCGGCGCGTTCGAGGCCATTTCGAACTCCAGCATCAAGCTCGCGCGCGTGGCGCCGAAAGAGGAATTGGCGATGAATACTCGTTGCTTGGTCGCCTTTCGATAGCTCGCTAGGTTCCTATTTGGCTTGTCGAGGAACTCCGTTACTGTGGCAGCCAGCTTCTAAATTCCGAAACCTGTCCCATACCCAAGTGCGAGTAGACTCAAGATCCCATCCTGGATTCCTGCCATTCCTAAGTTCAAGCTCAGCCACGCGGATCTCATGGGCCAATCTGAGGCACCATGCGATGGCGTACTCGGCTTCATCAAGCGGCATGAGCTTAGTGCCGCGTTGTGCTTGCAACACTGACCTTGCTCGGAAAAACCACTCGCGTAGCTGCATCAACTCTTGCCTCAACTCAAGATTGTCCGGCAGGCGACCCTCCACGCCGCCGGTTTCAAGCGTGAGCAGAGCCGCAGCACGATGTTCTCGCTCGAGGATTTCTTCCTCATGATGCTTTCTGCACAGACCGCCGAGGTACGGTTCGTTCCTGCATCCATACTTTCGGCATTCTCGCGTTCTTCGTGACATGGAGTTCGGCTTTCCACGGGTGATGTTTAGAGACCCGAAGTTCGCACCCGATTGCGTCGTGTTAAGAGTTCGGCAACTCTAGCTCGTCTCTCATTAGCACATCAGTGGTCACACCAAATCTCCGCGCGACTTTCAACACCAACGCCGCCGTCGCCACCTTTTTCCCGCGCTCCAACTCGCTGATGTAGGCGTGCGTGGCGTACCCGAGTTCCGCCGCCAACTGCTGCAGCGTGAGTTCGTGCGCGATTCGCAACGCACCAGTGAAACTGCTCACAAGCGGGTCGTCGTCGCCTACGTAGCCGCCATATGGATGGCCGCGAGCTTGAATTCCAGGCTCGACTCACTTCCGTACCTCGCATCAGGATCTCCGCACGCTCCTACGATCCCAAGCAGTATCGCCAGAGCCGCAGCCTGTGCTCTTTCTCACCAGCCTGTGCATAAGGATCTCCAGGGGTTGGGTCGGGATGACCATTGGAGTGCGCGAGTTTCGCTAGCGTTTAGTCGGTTTCCCCCCCAGTATTTTCCCCAGACTGAGTCGTACGCTCGCGATGGGATGGGACCGGCGGCTAAGCCACACTGCACTCCCCCAGCCCCCACCCCCGGCGCACTTCCTGCAGCCGCGCCCGGAACCGCCGGGCCGGTCCTGCCACGCAAGCCAGCGCCCGCGTAGAGCTCCGCCCCAGGGCGCGGACCAAGCAGACACCGAGAGCCAGACACAGGGAGCCCCGCGTTGAGCGCCGACACGCTGTGGTACAAGGATGCGGTTTTCTACGAGTTGCACGTCAAGGCCTTCCAGGACTCGTCCGTTGACGGGGTCGGCGACTTCGGGGGACTCATACAGCGGCTGGACTACGTGGCCGGGCTGGGCGTGGACGCCATCTGGCTGCTGCCGTTCTACCCCAGCCCGCTGCGCGACGACGGCTACGACATCGCCGACTACTACGGCGTCCATCCCAACTACGGCACCCTGGACCAGGTGCAGCAGTTCATCGACGAGGCGCACAAGCGCGGCCTCAAGGTGATCGCCGACCTGGTGCTCAACCACACCAGCAGCGACCACCCCTGGTTCCAGCGCGCCCGCCGCGCTCCCAAAGGCAGCCCGGAGCGCGACTTCTACGTGTGGAGCGACGACGACACGCTGTACAAAGAGGCGCGCATCATCTTCACCGACACCGAGCCCAGCAACTGGACCTGGGACCCGGTGGCGCAGCAGTACTACTGGCACCGCTTCTTCAGCCACCAGCCGGACCTGAACTGGGACAACCCCGTCGTCAAGGAGACGATGTTCCAGGTGATGGAGTACTGGCTGGAGCGCGGGCTCGACGGATTCCGCGCCGACGCCGTGCCGTACCTCATCGAGCGCGAAGGCACCATCTGCGAGAACCTGCCGGAGACGCACGACATCCTCAAGGAGTTCCGCACGCGCCTGGAGTCGAAGTATCCCGGCCGCATCCTGCTGGCCGAGGCCAACCAGTGGCCCGAGGACGTACGGCCCTACTTCGGGGACGACGACGAGTTCCACATGGCGTTCCACTTTCCCCTCATGCCGCGGATCTTCATGGCGGTGCGGCAGGGGATACGAAAGCCCATCGTGGAGATCATCGAGCGCACGCCGGCCATTCCCGAGAACTGCCAGTGGTGCATGTTCCTGCGCAACCACGACGAGCTCACCCTGGAGATGGTGACCGACGAGGAGCGCGACTACATGTACCGCGAGTACGCGGCGGACCCGCGAATGCGCATCAACCTGGGCATCCGCCGCCGCCTGGCGCCGCTGATGGACAACGACCGGCGCAAGATCGAGCTGCTGAACAGCATCCTCTTCACCATGCCGGGGTCGCCCATCATCTACTACGGCGACGAGATCGGCATGGGCGACAACGTGTGGCTGGGCGACCGCGACGGCGTGCGCACCCCCATGCAGTGGTCGCCGGACCGCAACGCCGGCTTCAGCCGCGCCGAGCCGGAGCGGCTGTACCTGCCCGCCATCAGCGACGCCGTGTACGGCTACCAGGCGGTGAACGTGGAGGCGCAGGAGCGCTCGCCGTACTCGCTCCTGAACTGGACCAAGCGCCTCATCCGCGTGCGCAAGCAGCACCGGGCGTTCGGCCGCGGCAGCATCACCTTTCTGCAGCCGGAGAACCCCCACGTTCTGGCCTACCTGCGCGAGTACCAGGGCGACGTGATCCTGGTGGTGAACAACCTGTCGTCGTCGGCGCAGGCGGTGCGGCTGGAGCTGCCGGGGTATTCCGGGTTCACCCCCATCGAGCTGCTGGGCGAGACCGCGTTCCCGCTGGTGGACGACACGCCGTACGCCATTACCCTGAGCCCGTACGGCTTCTTCTGGTTCGCCCTGCGGCAGGTGCGCGCCCCCGGCGAAGAGGAGTTCTGGCAGATGCCCGACGAGTGGGCCGCGCAGGAGGCCGCGCTGCTGGCCGACGCCGACGCCGTGGCCGAGGCGTTCAGCGCCGTGCCGCGCGAGTGGCTGCTGCGCCAGCGCTGGTTCCGCGACAAGTCGCGCGAGGTGCAGGAGATCTGCCTGCACGACCACGGCGTGCTGCACGCGGAGCGCGGGCCCAGCATCATCCTGGCGCTGCTGGAGGTGCGCTTCATGGAGGGCGGGCGCGACCTGTACCTGCTTCCCTCCACCTTTCATCCCGTGGCCGCGCCCGGCACCGGGCCGGAGCCCATCGTCACCCACGCCACGCTGCGAGGCGAGGCGCGCGTGTACGAGGCCATCGGCGAGCGGCGCATTGCCCGCACGCTGCTTCAGACGGTGCTGGGCAACGACCGCATCGAGGGACGCACGGGGTGGTTCCAGGGGCACGCAACCGGCGCGGTGCAGGTGGGCGACGCCGTCACCGGCCCGGTGCGGATGATGGGGGTGGAGCAGTCCAACACCTCGGTGATCTTCGGCGACCGGCTGGTGATGAAGATCTTCCGCAAGCTGGAGGGGGGGATCAACCCCGATCTCGAAGTCACGCGCTTCCTGGTGGAGAAGGCCGGCTTCCGCTCCGTTCCCGCGCTGGCGGGGTGGATGGACTACACGCCGTCGTCGGGCGAGCAGCACGCGGTGGCCGGCGTATTCGAGTTCGTTCCCAACACCGGCGACGCGTGGAGCGTGGCCCTCAAGGCGCTGGACCGCTATCTCTCCGCCGCCAGCCGCAGCGCGGCCGACCCCGACACCGTCACGGGGCAGGAGGCCGTGCGCCGGATGGCGGGCGACTTCTTCCCCGCCGTGGCGCGGCTGGGCGAGACCACGGCGCGCATGCACCTGGCGCTGGCGTCGCGCGACGACGATCCCGCCTTTGCGCCGGAGACCATCGGCGAAGACGACGTGCAGCGCGCCGTCGAGGGCTTCCGCAAGCAGGTGGACACGGTGCTCACGGACCTGGGGCGGCAGCTGGAGGCCATCCCCGGCTCCTTCTCCGCCCACGTGCAGGGCCCGCTGGGCGAGGTGGTGCGCGCCGCGCCGGACCTGCGCCACCTGGCCGAAGACCTGCGCGCGCTGTCGGGCGAAACCGTCAAGGTGCGCATTCACGGCGACTACCACCTGGGCCAGGTGCTGCGCGCCAACCAGGCCGCCCCCGGCGGCAGCGAGTGGTACGTGCTGGACTTCGAGGGCGAGCCCGCCAAGCCGCTCGCCGCGCGCCGCGGCAAGCAGACGGTGCTGCGCGACGTGGCCGGCATGCTGCGCTCGTTCAACTACGCCGTGCGCGTGGCCATGAGCGAGTACAGAACCGACGACCTGGGCGTGAAGATGGCGCTGGAGCGCTGGGCCACCGCGTGGGAGCGCGAGGCCCGCACCCTGTTCCTGAACGCATACGTGCAGACGGCGCAGGGCTCGCCCATCATCCCCCGCGACCCCGACGTGCTGGCGCGCGCGCTGGCCGTGTTCGAGCTGGAGAAAGCCGTGTACGAGCTGGGCTACGAGATGAACAACCGCCCCGACTGGCTGTGGGTGCCGGTCGAGGGAATCCGCGCCATCCTGGGAGGCCGCGCGTGAGGCCTCCCCTCATCTACAACCTCTTTCAGCGCCTGGTGGGCCCCACCACGCGCTGGGCGGAGCACGCCCGGCGCGCGCGGGAGATGGAGTTCGAATGGCTGTACCTGAACCCGTGGCACTTTCCGGGATTCAGCGGAAGCCTGTACGCCGTCAAGGACTTCCGCCGGCTGAACCCCATCTTTCTCCCCGCGGGCGCGGACCCGGCGTCGCTGGAGCCGCTGCGCTACGCCCTGCGCCAGATCCGGCAGATGGGGATCAAGCCGGTGATGGACCTGGTGGTCAACCACACCGCCAGGGACTCGCCCCTCATCCAGGAGCGTCCCGGCTGGTACGAGTGGGAGAACGGCCAGGTAAAGAGCCCGTTCGCCGTCGATCCCGACGACCCGTCGAAGGTCACGGTGTGGGGCGACCTGGCGGAGATCGACAACCGGACCCCGCACGACCGCGAAGGGCTCTGGAGGTACTGGGCGCAACTCGTCCGCGAGGCCCTGGACCTGGGCTTCAGGGGCTTTCGCTGCGACGCCGCGTACAAGGTGCCCGCGGAGCTGTGGAGCTACCTCATCCGCGAGGCCAGGTCCGTCGACCGCGAGGTCGTCTTCTTCGCCGAAACGCTGGGGGCGCCGGTGCAGGACGTGGTCGCGCTCAAGTCCGCGGGGTTCGACTACTTCTTCAACAGCAGCAAGTGGTGGAACTTCAGCGCCGAGTGGGCGCTGGACCAGCACGAGAAGTTCGGCCGCATCGCCCCCTCCATCGCCTTTCCGGAGTCGCACGACACGCCGCGCATGGCCGAGGAGAGCGGCGGCCGCGAGCAGGTGCAGCGCCAGCGCTACGCCTTTGCCGCCGCGTTCAGCGCGGGGGTGATGATGCCCGTGGGCTACGAGTTCGGCTTCCGCAAGCAGGTGAACGTCGTCGGCACCATGCCCACGGACTGGGAGCGCCGGCACTGGGACCTGCGCGCGTTCATCACCCGCGTGAACCGCCTCAAGCTCGCGCACCCCGTGCTCCAGGGCGAAGGCCACCTGCGCGTGGCGGGCGACGTCTGGGGCGACACGCTGGTGCTGGAGCGGCGCACGGACGACGGCGCCGCGCGCGGGTGGATCGTCATCAACAAGGTGTGGGACGAGCCGCGGGAGATGGACTTCGCCCGCTTCGTGAAGGATGCGGACGGATGCCGGCTCTTCCGCGTCTGCCGCGACGACGCGCCCGCCGGGGGCGGGGCGGTGCCGGAGCGGCTGACCATGGACCCCGCGGAGGTCGTCTACCTGCTTCCGGAGATGGAGGACGCGGCCGATGCCTGAGTCCGCGGTGATCGGCGCCCGGGCCAGCGGCATCCTCCTTCATCCCACCTCCCTTCCCGGCCCCGGCGTGGGCGACCTGGGGGAGCAGGCGTTCCGCTTCGTGGACTGGCTGGCGCGGGCGGAGCAGTCGCTGTGGCAGGTGCTGCCGCTGGTGGCGGTGAACGAGGGCGGGTCCCCGTACAACGCGCTCAGCGCCTTTGCCGGCAACCCGCTGCTCATCAGCCCCGCCGAGCTGCACCTGCACGGCCTGCTCCCCGCCGACGACGCCGCCGCGCCCGAGCTGGAAGACGAGCACCTGGACTTTCCCGCCGCGCTGCGCTGGAAGGACGACGTGGTCCGCGCCGCATACGCGGTGATGCAGGACGACGAGGAGCTGCGCGCCGACTTCCGCGCGTACCGCGACCAGGAGGCGTACTGGCTGGACGACTACGCGCTCTTTCGCGCCCTGCGCGAGACGCACGGCGGCCGCTCGTGGGGCGAGTGGCCGGCGCCGCTCAGAGAGCGCCATCCAAACGCGCTTGAAGAGGCGCGGCACCAGCTGTTCGACAGGATCGACCGCCACGCGTACGGGCAGTACCTGTTCCACCTGCAGTGGGCCGCCGTCCGCCGCTACGCGCACCAGCACGGCATCCGCATCGTGGGCGACGTCCCCATCTTCGTGGCGTACGACAGCGCGGACGTGTGGGCCAACCCGGAGCTGTTCGAGCTGGATGACGAGCTGCGGCCGACGGTGGTTTCGGGGGTGCCGCCGGACTACTTCAGCGCCACCGGCCAGCGCTGGGGCAACCCGCTGTACCGCTGGGACGCGCTGGAAAAGACGGGCTACCGCTGGTGGATCGACCGCTTTCGCCGCACGCTGGAGATGGTGGACGTGGTACGCATCGACCACTTTCGCGGCTTCGAGAGCTACTGGGAGGTGCCGGCGGAGGAGGAGACGGCGATCAAGGGCGAGTGGCGCGCCGGCCCCGGCCGCAAGCTGTTCGATGCCGTGCGCCGCGAGCTGGGCGGCCTTCCCCTGATCGCCGAGGACCTGGGGATCATCACGAAGGAAGTGGAGGCGCTGCGCGACGAGCTGGACCTTCCCGGGATGCGCGTGCTGCAGTTCGCGTTCGGCGGGGACGATCCGGAGAACCCGCACCTGCCGCGCAACTACGGGCACAACGCCGTGGCCTACACCGGCACGCACGACAACGACACCGTGCTCGGCTGGTACGCCGACGCGGACCACGACGCCAGGTCGGCCGTGGACGCCGAGATGGGCACCGGCGATGAGATGCACTGGCGGCTGATCGAGGCCGTACTGCAGTCCGGCGCCGGCTGGGCGATCGTACCGTTGCAGGACGTGCTGGGCCTGGGTGGCCAGGCACGGATGAACACGCCGGGAGTGCCGCACGGCAACTGGGCCTGGCGCCTGCACGAAGGCCAGCTGACGCCGGAGAGCGCGGCGCGAATGGCGGAGCTGGTGCGCAAGACGGGCCGCGCGCCGGCAACTCGCGACGATCCCGCCGACTCGGGCGGGTAAACCCGCGGCTCGAACGGCCAGAAGCCCCGTCTTTGCTCGTTTCTCGCACTTCCGGGCTTCACCCGCTCGCGTGGGCCACGCCCCGGCGTGCGAGGGTTTTCGCCCGTGCGCGAAACGCCCATGGGGTTGAAGCCCTGCCGGGCACGCGCAGGGCGCCCAGGGCGGGGCTTATGGCAGTCATAGCCGCGGGAGTCGGCCCGTGGTGGAAGAGGGCCCGCCACATCCCACGATCACCCGAGGGGGCATACCATGGCGCGCGTGGTTCTGGTCACCGGCGGGTCCGGGGGATTGGGGAGCGCCGTCACCGAGGCGTTCCTGGCGGATGGGTGGCGCGTCGCCGTGCCCACGCACTCCGCCGACGGCTCCAGCACGCTGACCGACCTCGGCGCGCGCTATCCCGACCGTCTCACCTGGTTCCCCGCCGACCTCGCGACGGAGGGCGGCGCGGGAGAGGCCGTGGCCCGGACGGCGAACTGGGGCGGGCGGCTGGACGCCGTGGTGCACACCGTGGGCGGATACGCGGGCGGCGCGCCGCTGCACGAGACGGCGGTGGACGACTGGGACCGCATGATGTCCATCAACCTTCGCAGCGCCTTTCTGATCGCCCGCGCCGCGATCCCGCGGATGGGGGACGACGGATCGCTCGTGTTCGTCTCCTCGCGCGCGGCGGTGAAGGGGCGCAAGGGGCACGTGCCGTACGCGGTGGCGAAAGCCGCGCTGCTCACGCTGGCGGAGGCGATCGCCGAGGAGTACAGGGGCCGGGTACGCGCCAACGCCATGCTCCCCGGCACCATCGACACCCCCGCCAACCGCGCCGCCATGCCGGACGCCGGGCACGAGACCTGGACCCCGCCCGCCGAGATCGCGCGGGTCATCCTGTTCCTGGCGTCGGGTGCTTCGGGCGTCGTGAGCGGCGCCGCCGTGCCCGTTTACGGCGAGAGTTGACGCAAGGCGCGGTCGGCCATGGAAAGTTTGCACAGAGTTTGCACACGCCCGCCGCGCGCCGCCAATTATCGCGCGACACCGGGCACATCCGCCCACCTCACACACCAGGAGATGCAGATGAACGCGAACCGGCTCTGGGTTCTTGCCGCGCTTCCGCTGGCGCTGGCCGCCTGCGGCGGCGACGAGGCGGACGAGGGCACCGCCGACGTCGCCCCCACGGACAGCGCCATCACGACCACCGCGCCCATGGGCACCGACACGGCCATGAGCGGCGCGCAGGCCATGGGCGGCGCCGTGACGATGAACGCCGCGGGCAACTCGGGCCTCACCGGCCAGGCCCAGTTCATGGACCACGGCCAGGGCCAGACCATGGTGACGGTCACCCTGACGGGCCAGGGCAACGGCACGCGCAGCGGCCACGTCCACCAGGGCACGTGCGACCGCCCCGGGCAGGTGGTGGCGCCGCTGCAGGACGTGACGCTGGCGAACGGCACCGGCACGTCGACGAGCACCGTGCAGGTGCCGCTGGCGACGGTGATGAACGGGCAGCACATCGTGGCCTACCACACGGGCTCCGGCGACAACCCCGGCGCCCCCGCGGTGTGCGGCCAGATCCCCGTCCAGCAGGCCGGCGGCGACACCACCAGCCAGGCGATGTAAGCGGAATCGCGGGACGCGAAGAAGCCCCGCCCGGAGCGCGTTCGGGCGGGGCTTCGTTCGTGGGCCGGATCGGCCGGTCAGAAGGCGTGGATCTGCTCGATGGCGGTGAGCACGTCTTCGGGCTCGGGGAGGGTGGCCCGCTCCACCTGCGGCGCGTAGGCCACCCACGTGTCCAGCGACGCCACGCGTTTGACCGGCGCGTCCAGCCACGGGAACAGCTCGTCGCTGATGCGCGCCACGATCTCGGCGCCGATGCCCCACGAGAGCGAGTCCTCGTGCGCCACGATCACGCGGTTGGTCTTTTTGACCGACTCGGCGATGCTCTCCATGTCGAACGGCGACAGCGAGCGCAGGTCGATGACCTCCGTGCTGATGCCGTGCCTCTCCTCCGCGACCTTGGCCGCGACCAGCGAGCGCTGCACCAGCGCGCCGCAGGCCACCACGGTCACGTCCGTCCCCTCGCGCACCTTTCTGGCCTTGCCGAAGGGGATCATGAAGTTGGGGCCGGGATACTGCCCCTTGTTGTACACCTGGCGGTACAGGTGCTTGTGCTCCAGGAACAGCACGGGGTCCTCGCAACGGATGGCCGTGCGCAGCAGCCCCGCCGCGTCCACCGCGGTGGCGGGGAGGATCACGCGCAGGCCGGGGCAGTGCGCGAAGATGGACTCGCCCGTCTGCGAGTGGTAGATGCTGCCGCCCTTGAGGTAGCCGCCGTACGTCACCCGGATCACCACCGGCGCGGCGTACGTGTTGTTGCTGCGGTACCGCATGGTGGCCAGCTCGCCGCGAATCTGCATCATCGCGGGCCAGATGTAGTCGAAGAACTGGATCTCCACCACCGGCTTGAGGCCGCGCACCGCCATCCCCACGGCGCGGCCCACGATGTTGGCCTCGGCCAGCGGCGAGTTGAACACGCGCGTGCCGCCGAACTCGCGCTGCAGGCCGGCGGTCACCTTGAACACGCCGCCCTTGCCCTTGACCTGGTCCAGCAGCTCCTCGCGGCTGGCGTCCGCCACGTCCTCGCCAAAGACCACGATGCGCGGGTCGCGCCGCATCTCGTCGCGCAGGGTGGCGTTGATCAGGTCCACCATCGTGGTCTCGTTCCCCGACGGACGGGGATCGTCCTCGGTGTCGAACTGCTCCGCGGTGGGGTCCACGTCCGGCGAGAAGAGGTACTTCGTGGCGGTGGACGGGTCCGGCTGCGGCGACTGCAGCGCCTCGTCCGTGGCACGCTGCACCTCGGCGTTCACGTCGGCCTCGATCTGCGCCAGCTCCTCCTCCGTCGCCATTCCCAGCTCCACCAGCCGCGCGGCGGTGCGGGTGATGGGGTCGCGGCGGGCCTCCTCGGCGCGCATGGCCTCGGTCTTGTAGAACTTCTCGTCGTCCGAGAGCGAGTGGCTGTACGGGCGGATGACCTTGGCGTGCACCAGCGCCGGGCCCTGGCGGGTGCGGGCGTACTCCACGGCGCGCCCCATCACCTCGTGGCTCTCCCAGACGTCGGTGCCGTCGCAGGTCTGGATGTACAGCCCCGGAAAGCCCGCCACCAGCTTGCTGATGCTGCCGCCGGCCGTGTTCACCTCCACGGGGACGGAGATGGCGTACTCGTTGTCCTCGACGATGTAGACCACGGGGAGCCCGAGGTTGCACGCGGAGTTCAGGCTCTCCCAGAACTCGCCCTCCGACGTGGTCCCGTCGCCCGTGGTGACGAAGACGACCTCGTCGCCGTGCGCGTGCGTGCCCTCCACCAGGCCCTCGCCCATCTGTTGCGCGCGGAGACCGGCCTCCGCCGTGCCCACGGCCTGCAGAAACTGCGTGCCGGTGGGGGACGAGGTGCTGACGATGTTGAGATCGACGTGCCCCCAGTGCGCGGGCATCTGCCGGCCGCCGCTGGACGGGTCCGCCTCGGCGCCCACGGCCTGGAGCATGTGGTCCAGCGCCGTCATCCCCAGCGCCAGGCTGAAGGCGCGGTCGCGGTAGTAGAAGTAGAACCAGTCGTAGGCGGGGCGCGCATGGGCCGCGGCGGCCACCTGGATGCCCTCGTGCCCGGCGCCGGAAATCTGGAAGAAGATCTTGTTCTGCTGCTTGAGCTGGATCTCCTTGTCGTCCAGCCGGCGGGCCAGGAGCATGGTGCGGTAGAAGCCCAGCAGGGTGTCACGGTCCAGCGCGGGCGCCGCCGGGGCTGCCTGGGCCTTCTTTCGGGTCGTCGTGGCCATGGGAGTCGCGATTGTCGCATCAGTACGCCGCGGCGCGCGCATCGTCACACGCCCGCGAAAAACCCGGACAACCTAACGATGGAGCATGGCCGGGGCCAGTGGAGTGAACGGGTGAACGGGTGAACGGGTGACAAGCCGCGGATGCGGCTGATGATCAGCGCTGCACCCCGTTCAGCAGCGTGCAGAGCT
>DATABT010000429.1:0-4525 GCA_036259455.1 Longimicrobium sp.
AACATCCATGAAGTTGAAGCCCCGTCTGGCGAGCGCAAGCGAGCCAGGACGGGGCTTCTGGCCGTTCGAGCCGCGGCTTCAGCCGCCCTCTGGCCGGTGATCTCGCGAGAGACGTTGCCCCATCCGTTTCACCCCGCGAAGTTGGCGGCCATGGTCCGCGGACGATTCGCACCCAGCCCCACCGGCGCGCTGCACCTGGGCAACGCGCGCACGGCGCTCCTCGCGTGGCTGCACGCGCGGGCGCACGGCGGCGCGTTCGTCATGCGCGTGGAGGACCTGGACTTCGGGCGCGTGCGGCCGGGGATCATGGAGCGCCAGCTGGACGAGCTGCGCTGGCTGGGCCTGGACTGGAACGAGGGGCCGGACGCCGGCGGTCCGTACGCGCCGTACGTCCAGTCGCAGCGGCAGGAGATGTATGACGACGCGCTGCGGCGGCTGGCGGAGCGCGGGCTGCTCTTCCAGTGCACCTGCTCGCGCAGGGACATCGCCCAGGCCGCCAGCGCGCCCCACGCGGGCGAGGAGGGGCCGCGCTACCCCGGCACCTGCCGCCCGCGCCTCGCCGATCCCTCCGTCCCCTCGCTCATGGCGCACGGGCGGGGGCACTTCGCGCTGCGGATGCGGGTGGAGCCGGAAAGCATCTGCTTCACCGACGGGGTGATGGGCGACTGCTGCCATGACCCCGCCGCGGAGACGGGCGACTTCGTGGTGCGCAGAAAGGACGGCGCCGCCGCGTACCAGCTGGCCGTGGTGGTGGACGACGCGGCGATGCGGATGACGCACGTGGTCCGCGGCGCGGACCTGCTCTCGTCCACGGCGCGGCAGATCCTGCTCTGCCGCGCGCTGGAGCTGCCGGTTCCCCACTTCGTCCACGTGCCGCTGATGCTGGGCGCGGACGGCGAGCGGCTGGCCAAGCGCCACGGCGCCGTCTCGCTCGGCGAGCTGCGGGATGCGGGCGTGCCGCCGGAGCGCGTGGCCGGGTGGCTCGCCGCGACCTGCGGACTGGCGGCGCCGGGAGAGGAGATCGCGCCCGCGGGGCTGGTGACCCGCTTTGCCGTCGGGCGACTCTCCACCGCGCCGACGACGGTCACGGAGGCGGATCTGGCGCGCCTGCGCGGCGGGTGAATCTGCATCCGCCCGCCGTCGCAGCGTGTGTTTGCGACGGAAACTATTCCGCGACGGCGCGTTGCGCGCTACTTTCTTCCGCAATCATCCAGAAATCCCCCTCCGAAGAAGCAACTTTCCCTTCTTCGCCACTTCCCTGGAGGAAACCCAGATGCGATTCGGTGTGCTCGCCCTGGCCGGGCTGCTCGCGCTGCCGGCCGCCGCCGCCGCACAGAACGATGGGGGCTTTGCCTCCGAGCCCCCAACCGACCTGGTGCCGTACACGCGCGTTGCCGTGACCCCGTGGGTCGGCTTTCGCGTGCCGTACGGCAGCGGCGACTTCTTCGTCTTTACCGAGAGCGGCCAGCAGTTCCGGCTCACCGAGGACCGCGGCGGCGGCGTGGCCGTGGGGCTGGACGCCGCGTACCAGGTGACCGGCCCGCTGAACTTGATCGCGGGCTTCGGCTACTCCGGCGCGGACCAGAACGAGCTCACGGTCATCGACGAAGGCGGCAACGCGGCGCTGTACCAGTCCGACGGGCCGGAGGTGTGGTTCCTCAAGGCCGGCGTGCAGTACCGCCTGCCGGACCCCATTCCCGACAACCGCCGCTTTCACCCCGCGGCGTACGTGAGCGTGGCCCCGGCGCTGGTGTGGATGGACTGGCCGGACTTCGAGGGCTTCGACGAGCGCGACGTGAACGGCAGCACGCGCAACTTCGCGCTGAACATCGGCTTCGACGCGGTGACCAACATCGGGTCGCGCGGGCTGGCGCTTTCGTTCACCGTGGAGGACTACCTGACCTTCGTGGACCAGGACCGCGTCCGCGTGCGCGACGAGGCGCTGCTGGGCGACTTCTTCGAGGAGGCGGTGGTGATCGACTACGACGAGTCGATGAACAACATCCTGCTGCTCAAGGCCGGCATCTCCTGGCGCTTCTGATCCAGCGATCGGGTTGATGACACAAAGGGGGCGTCTCCCACTCGCGGAGACGCCCCTTCGCGTTCGGCCGGCTCCGGCAACGGCATGGCTGTTCTTTCCAGACGTGGGAGGATTTCCGACAGGCGGGTGGGGTGCGGAGAGACGTCGTTCGCGCGGAAAAGCATCCGTTCCCCCGCGCCCGTTCCGTGTGGCGCCCTACAGAAGCGGGGGACTGCCACAGGTACGTTTCCGCGTCGCCCGAAACCGGCGGGCGTCGCGGCGCGGGAAGGCCGCGCGGCGAGAACCCTGATTCGGAAAGCCACACTGCCATGAGCGATACCCTCGACATCCAGACGCCGCCCGCCAGGCCCTCGCGGCGCGACTTCCTGCGCGTTTCGGCCCTGGGCCTGGCCGTTCCGGTGGTGGCGGCCGCGTGCGGCACGGGTCAGGCGGAGACGAGCGCCGCGCCGGCCGCGGCGGCGGGCCACGGAACGACCTCCGACAGCAACCACAGCGGCGGCACCACCGCCCCGCATCCCAGAACTCCGGCGGAAATCCGCGCCGCGGCCGACGCCATGGACGCCCACCACGAGGCGGGCATCAAGGCGTTCCCCGCCAGGACCGAGGGCAGGGGCAACCAGCTCATGCACCCCCGCATGGAGAACGGGGTCAAGGTCTACGAGCTGACGGCGGAGCGCATCCAGTGGGAGACCGAGCCGGGAAAAAAGGTGGAGGCGTTCGCCTACAACGGCCAGGTGCCCGGCCCGCAGATCCGGGTGACGGAGGGCGATCGGGTGCGCCTGATCGTCCACAACCGGCTGGAGCAGTCCACCGCCGTGCACTTTCACGGCGTCGAGGTACCCAACGACCAGGACGGCGTGCCGTTCATCACGCAGCCGCCCATCAAGCCGGGGGAGAGCTACACGTACGAGTTCACGGCCCCCGAGGGCAACGCGGGCTCGCACATGTACCACTCGCACCACAACTCGGCCGAGCAGGTGGGCAAGGGGCTGCTGGGCGCCTTCATCATCGAGCCGAAGAACCCGCGCGCCATCGAGCAGGTGGACGTGGACTACGTGATGATCATCAACGACGGCAGCCACGGCTACACCATCAACGGCAAGGGCTTTCCCGCCACGGAGCCGATCGTCGCCAGAATGGGGCAGAAGGTGCGCGTGCGGTTCATGAACGAGGGGATGATGATTCACCCCATGCACCTGCACGGCATGCACTTTACCGTGATCGACAAGGACGGGTGGGCGCAGCCGCAGCCCTGGAAGTGCGACACGATCAACGTGGCGCCCGGCGAGCGGTGGGACGTGATCGTGAACTGCAACAACCCCGGCACGTGGGCGTTCCACTGCCACATTCTCCCCCACGCGGAGACTCCGAACGGCATGTTCGGGATGGTCACGGCGCTCGTGGTCGAGAGGTAAGCGCCCCTCCGCCGTACGAACCGGGCCCGCCCTCCCGGGGCGGCCCGTTCGCGTTCCCCCCATCCGCATCCGGAAACGAAGCCCGAACGGGGCCCGCGACCGCGTCGCGAGCCCCGTTCTCCACGCATCTTCCTTTGTCGATCCCGTTTACTGCACCGTTACGGCGCCGCTCCACGCCGTCTGGCTGCGCCCGCCGGCGCTGTGCACCACGGTGAAGCTGTAGCTGCCCGCCGCCACGCCACTCACGCGGCCCGTGTAGTTGTTGTGCGTAATCACCTGCTGGCAGATGTTGCCGTTGTCCGTCGCCGTGACCGTAACCGTCACGTCGTTGCGGCGATGGTTGTGGGTGGCGCTCACGTTCACGCACGGAGTGCCGGTCTCCAGGCTGCCGGCGAATTCGATGCCGCCCGCGCTGCCGCTGGCGCTCTGCGCGGTACGCGACGCGAAGTCGTACGTCTGCGTCGACGAGAAGCTCAGGGTGCTGGACGGCTGGGACGCCATGGCGATTCCATCGCCCTCCGAGACGAACGCCGAGGAGCCGGTGGGCGAACCGTCGCACGCGGTGGTAGCCGCGAGCAGCGCGATCGTCATGAGCCCCTTTGCCAGTGCCTTCATCGTGCCCTCCCCATCTCGGAAGTTTTCGCCCGAGCCGGCAATCCTGCCGGCATCGGTCCGCTGTCGCTTCCGGCGGCGTCCCGCCGTCCCCTTCCCCCCGGGCCCGTTCTGCCCCCCAAGGCGTGGCGGAAACGGGAAGCAGTTTACGTGCCACGCTCACGCGTTGTAAGTCTATGAAAATAAAACACTTATCCCCATCGCACCTGTACAATCCCTCTACACTGGATGTGCGGACACAAAAGTAAGTATCCTCCTTGTAACCTGTTGCCGGTATGTAATATACGGCAACAACCCTCGTTCCGGGCGCAAACACCTGGTACAAAGCACGCGGCCCCGCGGATAATTTCCGGCAGGGCACGTTCGGCGCGGTTGTGAAGAGAGGTGCAACCGGCTGGACGAGATGGAGCAAGGATGCCGGATCGGAGGGAGGGGGAAGCGGGGGGGGGGCGGGGGG
>DATABT010000430.1:0-3114 GCA_036259455.1 Longimicrobium sp.
GACTGAGAAATCTACTCATCCGTGCTGGTGATCCGGCCCGCGGCTCGGTCCTCGACCCGCTTCCGTGCGGCGCATCGGAGGCGGGTCCCGGGACGTGCGGCCAGCCATGAGCGTGGGTGAGTAGATTTCTCAGTCGGCGCAACAAGATCCTGCATGAGGCAAGTCCTCGTGGGCGCCTCGTTCGAAATGACAGCTCACGGCGCAGACTTCGTGCGTGCATCCAAATCCGCGATGAACCGAAATTCCAGCGGCGAATTCGTTCGCTCCAGCGCCTGAGAGGCTGGATGAGGGGGGCGGCGGACACAGTGCGATGCCGGCCGGCGCGCCGAATTCTCCCTCTCCGCGAGGAAACGAGCGGGGAGGGGCCCCGCGCGAATTCCGCGGAACGCTTCAGACCTGGACTGGCGTCCCCACCGCCTTCACCTGGATGGGGCCCGCCGCCGTCACGGCAAAGGCGCGGCCGGCGCGGCGCTTTACCGCGCGAATGGCGCCGGCGAGGCCCCGTCGCGCGCACAGCCGGTCGAAGCGCGCGCCGATGCGGCACTCGGACTCCGCGCCCCAGCGCCGCACCCGGTCCCGGTACACCGGCAGGTCCGCCGGGCGCGCGCGCCGGAAGGCGAACAGCTCGGGGCGAAAGAGCGCGTCGTCGTGCGCCCTCGCCACATCGCCGCGGCGCGCCGCATCCTGCACCCATCGCGTCCACCACGCAGCGTCCGGCGCGAGCTCGTCCCAGTCTTCCGCGTGGCCCACCAGGCAGCGCGAGCCATCCGGTCCCCGCACCGAAGCCACGCACCAGTCCTGCGCCTGGATCAGCCGGTCGCGCGCGTGCGCCGGCAGACCGTCGATGTAGCGTCCCATCAGTCCCATCGCGCCCTCCTCCCTCGGTGCCCGCCCCTCCAACCTTGGCCGTGCCTCTCCCTCCAACCCCCCGGGCGGCGTTGCGAGGAGCGTTCCACGGCGCAGGTGCACGCTGTGCACGCCGTGTCGCCAAACGGTGAGGGGGCGATGTAGATTCACGGCACGCGCCGCACCCATCCACGTTTACCGTTCCATTCCATGCCGCTCCGCCGCGTCCATCTCACCCTCGCGGGCCTCGCCTTCGCCGCCTGCGCGCCCGCATCCGGCCCCGCGCCCGCATCCGCACTGGACGACGCGGCGCGGGTGACGGCGCTGGCGGACGAGTACGTGGCGGCGTACGTGGCCGCTTCGCCCGAAGCGGCGGAGGCGTGGGGCTTTCCGCTGGAGCGCCACGACGGCCTCAGCGACAACTCGCTGGCCGCCGTGCGCGCATGGCAGGTGCGCGAGGACGCGTGGGCGGAGCGGCTGGCGCGCATCGACGGGGCGGCGCTGCGCGGGCGGCCGGAGTGGGTCACCTGGGGGATGCTTCGCGAGCGCATCCAGGCGGCGCGCGCGGCCCGCGTCTGCCGCTTCGAGCTGTGGCCCGTGAACCAGATGAGCGGCTGGCAGGCGGACTTCGCCACGCTGGCGCGCCTGCAGCCCGTGGGCACGCCCGCGCTGCGCGAGCAGGCGCTGGCGCGCTGGCGGCGGCTTCCGCGCTACCTGGAGAACGAGGCCGCCAGCCTGCGCGAGGGGATGCGGCTGGGGTACACCACGCCGCGCCGCAACGTGGAACTGGTGCTGAGGCAGCTGGACGCGCTGCTGTCCATGCCGGTGGAGCAGAGCCCGTTCTTCTCCCCCGCGCAGCGCGACTCGGCGAACGGCTTCCGCGGTGCGTGGGCCGCGCTCCTGCGCGACGAGGTAATGCCCGCCGTGGCGCGCTACCGCGCGTTCCTGGCGTCGGAATACCGCCCCGCGGCGCGCGAGACCATGGGCGTGGGGGCGCTCCCGGACGGGCGGGCGTGCTACCAGGCCAGCTTTCGCCTGTACACCACGCTGGACCGCGCGCCGGAGGAGACGTATGCGATCGGCCAGGCGCGGGTGGCGCGCAACCAGGCGGAGGTGGTGCAGATCGCCCGCCGCGCGTGGGGAACGGTGGAGATGGATTCCATCCTGGCGCGGGCGCGGACGGGCGGCTTTTCCTCGCGCGACGACATGCTGGCGTTCTCCAACGACGCGCTCCGCCGCGCGCGGGAGGCGGTGCCGCGCGCCTTTCGCACCACGCCGGCCGCGCCCGTGGTGATCGAGCCGCATCCCGCGTTCCTGGAAGCGACCGCGTCGGATCAGTACTTTCCGGCGGCGGAAGACGGCAGCCGTCCCGCGCAGTACCGCATCAACCTGGGCAAGCACACCAGCGCCACGCGCGGGCAGGCCGAGATCACCGCGTTCCACGAGACGTATCCCGGGCACCACCTGCAGATCGCGCTGGCGCAGGAGGCGCAGGCGCACCCGGTCGCGCGCCTCATCTCCAGCGGCAGCTACCTGGAAGGATGGGCGCGCTACGCCGAGGCGCTGGCGGAGGAGATGGGCCTCTACACGTCGGACCAGGCGCGCGTGTCGCGGCGGCTGTGGCCGGCGCGGGGGATGGTGATCGACCCCGGCATCCACCTATTCGGCTGGACGCGCGAGCAGGCGGTGCAGTACATCCTCGCCAGCGGCCGCATGGGCGAGCACGAGGCGCGGGCGCTGGTGGACCGCGTGGTGGCCTGGCCCGGCCAGCTGACCGCGTACGACACCGGCGCGCTGGAGATCTTCGCCCTGCGCGAGCTTGCGGAGCGGGAACTGGGCCCGCGCTTCGACCTGCGCGAGTTCCACGACGTGCTGCTGCGCAACGGCGCCATCACCCTCCCCATGCTGCGCGAGAGCGTGGAGGCGTGGATCGCGGAGCGGCGGTGAGTGCGGGAGTGCGGGAGATCGTTGAGCCCGCAGAATGATTTCCTGCGTCATCCGGCGCTACGCGCACCCTCTACCATGACAGTCGCCGATGCGCGGCTGTCATTTCGAAGGAGGCGCCCGCGTGATGGTCGCGGGTGCAGGAACCCATGGCGCCGACTGAGAAATCTACTCACCCGGGCTGGTGACCCGTCTTCTCGCTCCGGCTCGCCCAGAGGTTCTTTCCATTCAGATCAGAGGGTGTTGCCAGACCTCGCGCCAGAGCATTCATCCCCGAGTGATTCGGGGCTGCGCGCACCACATCCATGAAAGCGGCAGTTCAAC
>DATABT010000431.1:0-8826 GCA_036259455.1 Longimicrobium sp.
GTCGCGGCCCCTGGCTTTCCGGCTGAAGCCCGCCCCGCTACTTCCCTCCTCGAGCCCACCAAGTCATCCCTGAGTCATTTGGCGCTGCGCGCACCCTGTGGGATGAAAGTCGCTCGCGCGGCGGCTGTCATTTCGAAGGAGGCGCCGCGTGATCGCTGCCGGTGCAGGAACCTGTGGCGCCGACTGAGAAATCTACTCGCCCGGGCAGGTGCCACGCCTCGCTCGACGGACCTCGTCCGGATTCCTTTCTACTCAGGGAACGCCCGCCGAAGCCCGAAGCCACGCAACCGTCCGGGCGCGACCGAAGGACCTTCTCTCCCAACCGACGGGGCGGCTCCCGTGGCGCGAAACCAGCCCCCCGGTTCTGCCGGTAAGGTCCTTTCGGCGCCAAAAGGATCTCGCGGGAACAGGTTCGGAGCGGCGCCTCCCTGAAAAGAAAGACCCATTCGGGCGAGGGCCGTCGAGCGGGGCGTGGCACCTGCCCGGGCGAGCAGATTTCTCAGTCGGCGCCATGGGTTCCTGCACCGGCAGCGGCCACGCAGGCGCCTCCTTCGAAATGACAGTCCCGGCGCGAGCGACTTTCATCCCACGGGGTGCGCGCAGCGCCGAACGACTCAGGATGACTGTTCGGTGCGAGGGTTTGGCAACAGCCGGAAAGCCGATTCAGCCCTGCGCGCGTGGCAGCCTCCGCGCGAGCGCTCCCTCGGCGGCATCCGTGGCGCGAAACCGGTCCCCGGTTGTGCCGGCAAGGTCCTTTCGGCGCCAAAGCATCTCGCGGGAACAGGTTCGGAGCGGCGCCTCCCTCAGGATGACTGTTCGGTGCGGGGTTTGGTCAGGACACACGCAGCAGCTTCCAGCGGACGGTCTCGATCGCGGTCAGCTCCAGCTCCACGCGGCCGGACGGGGACCGCACCAGCACGTAGCCCGACGAACCCGCGGGACGCGTGATCCGCTCCGACGCGCCGCTCCCCGCCTGGATGATCCGGTCCGGCTCCCATCCCCTGCCCCGCCCCTCCCAGTCGCCCGTGCGCAGCCAGGTGCGGTCGCGGTAGACGGTGCTCTCCACGCGGTCGTCCGCCGCGGCGCTCAGCGTCCAGGTGAGGACGGCGTCGGCCGGGTCCCAGTCCGGTACCCGCGCGCGCATCCGCTCCACAAGGCCCGGCCGGCGGCTTCCCTCGTCCCCCACGCCGTGCCACCCTTCCATCGCCCCGCGCAGCACCTCGCGGAACGCCGCGTCTTCGCTGTCGCCGCGGTCCATTCGGCGGAACACCAGGTCCCGCAGGAACGGCGCGGAGGAGTGGTATCCGCCCGTCAGCACGCCGGTGCGCGCGCCGGCGTTGCGGAAGAGGGTTCCGTGCACCTCCGTGGGCGGCTCCGCGTCGTAGCTCGCGTTCCCCGCCAGCGGAACGCCGGCCGCGCGCCGTTGCGTCTCCGTGTCCACCAGCGTGGCGCCCCCTTCCACGCCCCAGCGCGCCCCGCCCTTCATCCCCCGCGGTCCGGCGAGCGGCGGGGTGCGGGCGATGTACTCGAACTGAAAGGCGTGCGCGATCTCGTGCGCCAGCAGCCAGAGCATGCGCCCCTGGTCCAGGTCGGGCGTGAGCTCCAGGCGAATCCAGTGCGTGGCGGTGCCCTGCGGCGTGATGGTGATGTGCGTGACGCCGTTTCCGGCGCTCACGTCGGGCTCGAACAGCACCACCAGCTGCCCGGACGTGGCGGTGGTGACGGGCCTCTGGGCCGTGAACGACGCGTGCAGCAGCGGAAGCGCATGCTGGCGCACCAGGGGCGCGGCCTGGTCGAAGAGCGAGACCACGCGCTCCATCTGGCCTTCGAGCGACGGCGCGGCCACGAAGACGAGCCAGTTGTCCAGCACGCGGGCCACGCGGCCCCGGGTGTACGGCACGCAGCTGGACAGGCAGTCGGCGCGGTTGAAGGAGATGGAGTCGCCCTCCGCCCACGGCCCCGTGCCCACCGGGCCGCCGCCCGCGCCCCCGGTGCTGAACCGCACGTCGACGTCCGCCGGCGGTGCCACCGCCCGCGCAAGCTCCGCCGTCGCGGAGGCCGCCGCGGCCCGCGCGCCGCCGGTGACGTCGTCCACCATCACCACGAAGCGCTCGTCCGCGCCGAGGTACGGCTCCCCTTCCGTCCGCGCGCCGATGGAGAGCCGCGCGTCGTAATACGCCAGCACGTACTCCGCGCCACCCTCCGCGCGCAGCGGGCACTCCGGCCCGCCCTGCACCTCCGCCGCCTCACCGACGTCCAGCCGCAGCGTACGCCCACACCCCTCCGCCGCGGAGGGCGATTCGTCGCAGGCGGCGAGAGCGAGGGAGAGCGAGGCGGTGAGTGGAATCAACCTAAAAATGGTCCCGTGGGAACGCACGGGGCCGAATGCACGCATCGAAAGCCTCCATTTCAGGGGGATGCAACGCGTCGTGCCTCTCAGCCCGGCGGCTTCGGCGCCGGCGACGTCCCCCAAGAACGCGCGTTCCGCCGCGCGTGTGACGGGTCTTCCGCGCAATCGCGGAGGGTGCGGACGAAGGACGAGAGGACGCGGAGGGCTGATGCGCGCTCCGCGTCCCCTGCCTTATCGATCCCGGTGATGGTTCGCCGTCAGTCGGGGAGGAACGTGATCTTCAGGTAATCCACCGCGCCCGGCGAGCCGGAGGGCGGAAAGTACAGGAGCACGCCGCCCATGCGGTCGGTGAACGGAAAGCCGTAGGCGCTGGTGAGCGGCAGCAGCGCGTCCGCGTACTGGTTGTAGTAGCTGGGGTTGGACTGTGCACCGGAGAACTGGATGGAGGGCTGCTGGGTCGCCGCGGTGAACCACTCGCTGGACGTGCACTCCCCCAGCGCCTTGCCGTTCATCCCGCTCACCGGGTTGGGCGTGGTGCTGCCCGGAAAGCCCAGGTTCATCCCCGCCAGAAGGTCGCCCACGATCCAGCCGTACACGTCGTTCACGATGCCGTTCGTCGTGGTGGTGCCGTTGATGGTATAGGGGGGGTTGGCCCCGTACACGCCGGTGAGCGCGTTCAGGTCGACGAAGTTGATGGTGATGGTCGTGTCCCCCACCACGCTCGCGTTTCCCTTCAGGGTCACCACCTGCGTGGTGGTGTCGAAGGTGGCGGTAAGGTTGTAGTCCTGCTGCGCGGTGGGTCCGGTTCCGTCGGGCAACCCGGCGAACGTCCCGGCGAGCGTGGTGCCGTACGACAGCCCGGCCAGGTCGTTCATGTAATCGGTCCAGTCGTGGTAGCCGTTCACCAGCCCCGGTCCGATGATGCGCGCGAAGTCCGTGTACGGCGGCTGGGGCGTCTTGGGGGGAACGAACGCCTGCGTGCCGCTGGAGAGCGGCGCCAGCGCCTGGATGATGGCGCCGCCGCTCGCGCTGGTCAGCTGGCCCTTGACCTTGCCGTCGAGCCACGTGCTCGCATTCATCGGCATCCCGAAGAAGTCGATGGCGCTCAGGTCCATGTTGTTGTTCTGGTCGCCGAACACGTTCAGCTCGATGAACGCGTACCGCGTGTCGTAGTTGGGGTCGGCGCTGTCGTTGGGGCTGGGCTGATATCCGCTGCCCAGGTTCTGCAGCCCCTGGCCGCCATAGTTGAAGTAGATGCGCCCGTTGGTGAAGTCGTTCAGCGAGACGTTGGGGATGTTACCCAGGTCAGGAAAGTCCGGCAGGGTGCTGCTGAGCGTGGAGATGTCGTACGCGGTGTCGCCGGAGAGCAGGACCGTTCCGTTCGCCCCGTACTGGCCGGGGCCGAACGCGCCGTTCAGGAACTGCACCCAGACGGTCTGGCCGCTCTGGTTGTCGAACACGATGGGGATGGAGTTTGCCATGGGTGTGGATCGTTCGTGCGGGTTCTGGATCAGCGGCACGCGCGTCGTGCCGCCGCGGTCCTGCGGCAGATCGTAGGGCGGGGGCTCCGATGGGTGCGGGTGGAGGTGAGGGGTAACCCGGGGCGCGAAAGCGGGCGGAAGCCCGCGCGGGGGCTCAGGCCGGCGGCCGATGAATCGGACTCGCACCTGATGAACGAGGGTCCGGCACCGACCGTCCGGCGATCGCGGATCCGGGAAAGACAGAGGACGTGGAGATGCGATGAACCGTCCGCGTCCTCTCTTCCTGCTCTTTCCGTGCGTCTGCTGTCGTTCAGCCGGCGTTCACTCGCCAACACCCCGCGCCAGCCGTGCCTGGCGAACGTCTGCCGCGGCCCGGAAAAGAGCGCGGGGATGTTCGTCACCTCGGCGAACGCGGGGAGCAGGACGGCGAAGTTGGCGCGCAGGGATGATGGGCATGCGCGCATCGGACCCCACGCGGGGGAAGCTCGAACCCCACGCTGGCCTCCGGGTTCTCGGCCGCCAGCGCAGGGAATATGCTGTGCGCTTCCCAGGTAAGGTGAACGGCCGCGTCGTCGGCCAATTGCAGCGCCCGCCCCGGCGCACCGGGGCGGGCTCGTCGTCCGCGGTCGTCGTGCCGCCTACCGTACGATCACCCAGCCGTACATGTTGGCCACGAAGAAGTGCCGCGAGATGGCGCAGATCACCAGGTAGCGGCCGGGCTCCGTGAACGTGAACGTGTACGTCGGCGTCGGGGCCGGCTGCAGCGCCAGCCGGTTCGTGGGGTCGAGCACGAAGGGCCCCGGGTTGGCCTTGATGTCCTCGGGCCGCGTACCGTCGTCGTAAACGGCTACCCGGTGCCCGGGGTTCACCTGGAAGGTCACGGTCTCGCCCGCCGAGATCACCACGGTGCCCGGGATGATCCTGTCCTTGCCGTGGAGCGACTGGTCGTGCGACCCCGGGGGGTAATTCGTGCCGGCCTTCGGGTTGCCGAACACCATCACCGCCGACGAGTGCGCGCTCTGCAGCGGCGACTCCCCGTGCGCGACCACGGCGCCCGAGGGGGCCACCGCCGTCGCCGAGTCGGAGCAGTTCGCCAGGAGCGGGGTGACGAGCAGGAGAGCAAAGACACGTCGCAAAGTGGCCTCCGGAGCAAGGGAACGGGGGGAGCGGCGGGCAAACCGTTTCCCGCCGCTCTTCAGGATGGCCGTCACGCCACACGCTGTCAACGAAACATCCGTTCTGCCGCCGTTGCCCGCCGCCGCGAGCCCTACACGCCCCTGCCCCGGCGCCGCAGGTCTTCGACCTCGGCGCGGAGGGTGGCGATGAGCTCGGCCATGAAGCCGAAGCCGAACAGGATGAACCCCACCGTCTCCAGCAGCACCACCAGTGTCAGCAGCGGACGGTAGCCGAACGGCGGCATCCACCCCCCCAGGCGCAGCACGACGGCCAGCAGTCCCACCAGCAGCCCCAGCGCGATCAGCATCAGCCCGCCGCCGCCGAAGAACTGCATCGGCTTTTCGCTGAACTTGAGGTAGAACCACACGACCACCAGGTCGCCGACACCGACGAGCACGCGGCGGCGGCCGGAGAACTTGGCCACCCCCGCGCGCCGCGGGTACAGCTCGATGTCGATCTCCGACACGCGGTAGCCGCGCGCGTGCGCCAGCACCACGAAGAAGCGGTGCCAGTCGTGCCGCAGGGGAATCTCGCGCAGGATCTCGGTGCGGAACGCCTTCATGCTGTTCAGGTCGCGCACGGGAACGTCGAACAGCGTCTGCGAAAGGCGGTTGTAGATGGACGACACGCCGCGCTTTTCGTACTGCCCCACCTTGCGGCCGGTGACGATGTCCCACCCCTCGCCCAGCTTTTCCAGAAAGCGCGGAATCTCTTCCGTGGAGTGCTGCAGGTCGGCGTCGAACAGGACCAGGAACTCGGTCTCCGCCGCGAACGCGCCCGTGACCATCGCCTCCGTCTTGCCCAGGTTCCGGCGGTGGCGCAGCACCCTGGTCCGCGGCGTGTTTACGGCCTCGTGCTGCGCCGCCTCGTACGTCCCGTCCTTCGACCCGTCGTCGATGAGGATGATCTCGCCGGCCAGCCCGTGCCTGGCGAACGTCTTCCGCAGCTCTTCGAAGAGCGCGGGGACGTTCTCCACCTCGTCATAGGCGGGGATGAGGACGGCGAAGTTGGCGCGCAGGTGGGCGGGAACCGCCGGCATGGCGGGCGAAGGCGGGGGCGCGGGAACCGCCGGAGGGGCGTCCTCGCGAACGCCCCCCCGTACCCCGTCCCCTGCAACCTGTCCCCTGGTGTTCACACGCGCTTGCGCATGCGGGCGCTCAGCACGCCCAGCTGGTCGCGGTACTTGGCCACCGTGCGGCGCGCGATCTGGATCCCCTCTTCCTTGAGGATGTTCACGATCGCCTGGTCCGTGAGCGGGTGCGCCGGGTCCTCGTCGCTCACCAGCTTTTCGATCTGCGCCTTGATGCCGCGCGCCGACACGTCCTCGCCGCTGGTGGTCGACAGGCCGGAGGAGAAGAAGAACTTGAGCGGAAACACGCCGCGCGGCGTCTGCACGAACTTTTCGTTGGTCACGCGGCTCACGGTGGACTCGTGCATGTCGATGACCTCGGCCACCTCGCGCAGGGTGAGCGGCTTGAGGTACTGCACGCCCTTGTCGAAGAAGTCACGCTGCCGGTCCACGATGAAGTTCATCACCTTGAGCATGGTCTGCCGCCGCTGCTCGATGGCCTGGATCATCCAGTTGGCGGAGTTGAGCTTGTTGCTGATGAACTCCTTGTTCTCGCCCACGAACTTCTTCTTGTCCTTGGCGATGTCGCGGTAGGCGCGCGACAGCTTTAGGCGCGGCAGGCTGGTGTCGTTCAGGAACACCAGGTACTCGCCCTCGATCTTTTCCACGATCAGGTCGGGGATGATGTAGTTGTCGCCCCCGCTGCCGTACTTGAGCCCCGGCTTGGGATCCAGCTTGGCCACCTCGTCCGCCGCGTCCTGCACGTCGCGGGGGGTGATCGAGAGCTCCTTGCTGATCTCGCTCCAGCGGTGGTTGATGAGCTGGTCGAAGTAGTCGCGGACGATGCGGAACGCCAGGCTGGCGGCCAGCCGCCGCTCGATCTCGGCGATCTCGGGGTCGTTCTCGCCCGTCTCCTGGATGACCTCGCTGACGGCGTTGTCGCGCAGCTGAAGCAGGATGCACTCGCGCAGGTCGCGCGCGGCAATCCCCGGCGGGTCGAAGCCCTGGATGATGCGGAGCATGCCCTCCGCCTCCTCCATGGTGTACGGCTCCAGCCCCTCGAACTCCCCGGCGTCGGCGATGAAGTTGTTCAGGTTGACGACCAGCTCGTCGAGCTCGCAGACCAGGTAGCCCTCATCAGACACGTTGCCGATGATCTCCTCGCCCAGCAGCAGCTCGCGCTCGCTCAGGCGCAGGAGGGTCAGCTGGTCGTGCAGGTGGTCGCCCAGGTCCTTGGTATCGACGGAGACGGGCTCGTAGTACTCGCGCTCCTCGTACTCCTCGCGGCGGCCGCCGGTCTCGAAGCCGTTCAGGAGGATCTCCTCCCAGTCGATCTCGTCGTCCTCCTTTTCCTTGTCCTTCTCCTGCTCCTTGGCTTCCTCCTCGGCGTCGGGCTCCACGAGGTCCAGGAAGGGGTTGTTGAGCAGCTCCTGCTTGAGGTGCTGCTGCAGGTCCAGCAGGGGCATGTAGAGCAGATCCATCGCCTGGTACAGGCGAGGATTGATCTTCATCTCCTGCTTGAGGGTGGTCCCCTGGTAAAGGCCGGTCTTCATGCCGCTTCGCCCTCTCGTGGATTCCTCTGGTCGTCCTGGGATGAATCGGGCTGGTTCCCCGCCCCGTCCCGCTCGTCGCCGCCGCCGTCCGCCAGTCCGTCATCCGCCCGCGCCGCCACGCCGTCCTCGGCAAAGTCGCCGAAGTCCGCCTGCCCCGCGTCCGCGTCCTCCAGGCCGGAGGCCATGCGGCCCCCGATGCCCCCTCCGCCGAGATCCGTCCGGTGCTCGTCCGGCGCGCCCGCCGGCGCCCCTCCGTCGCCATCTCCCGCGACCGATCCCTCCGCCACGCCAGAGTCGTTTCCCGCGACGGATTCGTCCCCCGCGACCGATCCGTCCACCGCAACGGAGTCGTCCTCCGCGGCCGATCCCGCCGCCGCGCCGAAGCCCGTTTCCATCCGCGGCTCCTCCTCCACCGCCGCGCCGAAGTCCGTTCCGAAGCGCGGATCGTGCGCGCCGGAGCGCAGGTCGGCGGGGTTGGGGTAGCGCTCCCGCATGCGGGCGGTGAGCGTGGGGCCCAGGTAGATCTCCGCCACCTCCTCGTTCCACACCAGCTCGCCCACGGTCCCCGACACCCGCACGCGGCCGTCGTACATGATGTAGGCGCGGTCCACGATGTCGAGCGTCTGCTCCACGTTGTGGTCGGAGATCAGCACGCCGATGCCGCGGCGGCGCAGGTCGCTCACGATCTGCTGGATGTCGTGCACGGCGATGGGGTCCACGCCCGCGAACGGCTCGTCCAGCAGCATGAACTTGGGGTTTCCGACCAGCGCCCGGGTGATCTCCAGCCGCCGCCGCTCGCCGCCGCTGAGCGCGTACGCCCGCGTCTTTCGCAGGTGTTTGATGGAGAGCTCGTCCAGCAGCTGCTCCAGCCGCGCCTTACGGTCCGCGCGCCTGATCTTCATCATCTGCAGGATGGCCATCACGTTCTCTTCCACCGTCAGCTTGCGGAAGATGGACGGCTCCTGCGCCAGGTACCCGATCCCCGCCCGGGCGCGCCGGTACATCGGCACGCCGGTGAGGTTGCGGTTCCCGATGAACACCTTGCCTTTGTCGGGGCGGATGAGGCCCACCATCATGTAGAAGCTGGTGGTCTTGCCCGCCCCGTTGGGCCCCAGCAGGCCCACGATCTCGCCCTGCGACACCTGCAGGTCCACCTCGTTCACCACGCGGCGCTTGCGATAGACCTTCACCAGCCCC
>DATABT010000432.1:0-2809 GCA_036259455.1 Longimicrobium sp.
CACCCACGCAATCTTTTCAGGGACGGACGAGAAAGGGCGGGCTCCCGCGCGGGGAGCCCGCCCTTTCTCGTCCGTCCCTGAAAAGATTGCGTGGGTGCTTTTCAGTTCCTGGCCGCGCGGACGGGGCCGGCGGGAGTGTCGATGACCAGCGCGCCGGACTGGAAGCGCACGCGGGTGCCGGCGCCGCTGCCGATGTCGTACGAGGCCCAGGTGTCCGCCTCCACGGGCACGAAGAGGGTGGGCGCGGGCTCGCGCGCGGGCCGCAGGCCGGCGATGCGCCCCTCCTCCCACACGATGCGCAGCAGCTGGGAGCCGCCGTCGAACGTCATCCGCACCAGCGTGGTGGCGATGGGCCCACGCCCGGTGGTGCCCGCGTGCGAGACCTGGCGCAGCGTGCCCAGCCGCGCGCGCACGCCGGACATGAACTCCTCGTGCATGCCGCGCAGGCGCTCCACGGTCACGTCCCGGTCCCACGCCTGCTGCAGCGGCGCGTAGTCGCCGGCCTCCGCCGCCGAAAAGATCTCCACCGCCCGCCGTCCCAGCGCCTCCAGCTCCGGGCGAGGGGGGTCGCCGCTCAGCAGCGCGAAGCCCGCGGCATTCTCCGCGCGGGTGCTCAGGCGGCTGCCGTCGGCGGAGACGGCGAGACTGGCGCCCTCCGGCGTGGTCCAGGTGCCGGCGAGCGCGGCGGCGCGGGCGGGATCGCCGTCGATCGCCACGGGCGGCGGCGGGATCGGCGCGCCGCCGAACACGGCGCGGGTGACGGCGGACAGCGTGCGCTCGGCGGGCGCTTCGGTGGTGTTGGACATGACCAGGATCACCACGCCTTCGTCCACGTAGCGGCGAAAGTCGGCGAAGAAGACGCCGTTGCCGCCGTTGTGGGCGATGAGCTTCGTTTCGCGCTGCGTGTTGAAGATGGCCCATCCGTAGCCGTAGTGCGAGCGGCCTTCCTCGTCCTCGGGAACGTGCGGCGTCCACAGCTGTCGCTTTGCCTCGGCGTTCAGGATGGCGTCGCCGTCCAGCGCCTGGTGCCAGCGAAAGAGGTCGGTTACGGTGGAGAGCACGCCGCCGTTGGCGCGCAGGTTCCAGTACGGCCCGTCCGGCGCCCACAGATGGTCCACGGGCGTGCCCCAGCGCGCGCCCTCGCGGTAGCCCACCGCCAGCTCGCCCGGCCGCCACTGCACGCCGCGGTAGCCGGTGCGCGTCATTCCCGCCGGCCCCCATAGCTTCTCGCGCAGGTACCGCTCGTACCCCATCCCCGACGCTTTCTCGACGACCGTCCCCAGCAGCGAGTATCCCGCGTTGCTGTACTGGTAGCGCGTGCCGGGCGCCCACAGCAGCTCGGATCGGAGGATGACATCCGCCAGCGAGTCTCTCTCCGCCACCTCGTAGTCGCCGCCGAAGCCGTCGCGCAGCCCGGACGAGTGCGTCAGCAGGTGATGCAGCGTCATGGATTGCTTGTCGGCCGGAACGCCGTCGAACCAGCGCGACACGGGATCGTTCACGCTCAGCTTGCCCTCCATCTCCAGCCTGAGGATGGCGGCGGCGGTTAACTGCTTGGTGATGGAGCCGATGTCGAAGACGGTTTCCGCCGTCACGGCAACGCGGTTCTCCCGGTCCGCCAGCCCGTAGCCGTTCGCCAGGACGACCTCGCCGTCCTTCGCGACCAGGAGGGAGCCGGAGTAGCCGAAGGGGACCAGGCGGCGCATGTGCTCGTCCAGCCGCTGCGCCACCTGCCGAGGGTCCTGGTCGATGGGGAGGGGCTGCTGCTGGGCGCCGGCGGCCGTCGTGAACATCGCCGCGAGCGTGAGGGAAAAGAGGGTTCTGGGAATCATCATCGTCGTTCAAGGCCAGGGCTCCGCCGCGGGATGCCCGTCTGGGGCGTCCCGCGGGGGCCGTTCTGAGGGATTCCGGTGGATGGATTCAGTCCGGCGCTACCACTGCCGCTGACCGCGGGTGTCGTCGGCGAAGTGGGTGAAGATGTCGCGGAGCCACGCCTCGCGGTCCTGCCGCGTAAAGTCGCCGCTCCAGTCGTAGCGCAGCCGCCCGTCGCCGCCGGGGGCCATGCGCACGCGCCGGGTGGTGCCGCCGGCCCGCTCGCGGAACACCAGCCACCCGCCCGGCTCGATGCGGTCGATGGCGCTCCGGTCGCGCGTCAGCAACACGTTCTTTGCGATGAGAAGCTGCTCGACCCTTTCCGCCCCGTGGGCTTCCCGGCGCCTGAGGACCGTGGTGGCCTCGGGATTCCGGTCGTCGTCCAGCGGCACGGTGTCGCTCGCCGCCGGCCGCGGCGCGCCGTACGCCGCCAGCGCCCCGGCGCGTGCGGCCGGATCGCCGATGCGTGCGGTGGCGGCGCGGTACGCCTGCTCCACGCGGGCGTCTCGCGACAGGTACGGCGCGGTCTGGGTCAGCAGGATCTCCATGTCGCGATCCCCCAGCAAAGCCGCCTGGCCCAGGACGCGGGCCTGCATCGCGGGAGCCAGCCGCCGCGCGCCGAGCAGGGCGGCCAGCGCGCGGCGCCGGCCGCCATCGTTCGCGATGCCGCGCGCGGCGTCCAGATACATCGCCTGCACCTCCGCGTCCGCGGGGATGGAGAGCGCGATCTCGCCCAGCAGCAGCTCCAGCTCGCGCCCGCCGCCCATTCGCCGCGACTGGCGAAAGAGGTCGCTCCAGGCCGGGCGCCGCAGCTCCGCCTCGTCCGCCAGCGCGCCCAGGGCGAGCCGCAGCTCCGCCCCGTCCTCGATTCGCGCCGCCGCGCGAAGGTAGGCGGCGTGCACCTCCGGGTCCGCCGGCAGGCGCGCGGCGGCGCGCT
>DATABT010000433.1:0-3501 GCA_036259455.1 Longimicrobium sp.
GGCGGGCACGGTGGATCGATAAGGACCGGGACGGGCGCCTCGCACGGGGCGCCCGTCGCGCTGTTGCATCCCATGCGGGTTAACTGGATGTTTGCGTCTACGCCGCGGCGGCAATATCATTGCCTGCTCTTCCGCAACACCCTTCCAACCGGCACACCCCTGATCTCATGAGGACGGCCCTGAAGTACGCCCTGGCCTGCTGCACCCTGGCCGCGGTGCTGGGCGCAGCGCCCGCCGCGAACGCGCAGGAATCCGTCTCGCGCGCGGAACTACAGGGCTCCGGCGCCACCAACCTGTTCGATGCCGTGGCCCGGCTGCGCCCCGACTGGCTGTTCCTGGCCGGCGACACCGCTGATGCCGCCGCGCGGGAGCGCGTGCTGGTGTTCCTGGACGGGCGCCATGTGGGGAGCCTGAACACGCTGCGCACCGTCGACGCGGCCAACGTCGGCTCCATCCGCGTACGCAGCAGAGAGTTCGTGCGGCGCACCATGCCGCGCTTTCCGCGGCAGGACTTCGCGGCCGCGCTCTTCGTCTCCACCTATACGCCGGAGTTCAGCGCGCGGGAGCGCGTTTCCGTGCGCGTGCGGGCGGGCATGCAGATGATCTCGCAGGCCCGCGGCGCCAGCCGGGCCTACGATGACGAGGGCTTCGACGATACGCCTACGGAGCCCACGCACAACTTCGCGGACCCGGGGACGGAGACGCCCGCGACGGTGGGTGCCAGCGTGCACGTGCGCCTGCGCCCGCGGCTGGGCGTGGAGGTGGTGGGGCAGCACACCTTCGACGGGTGGACCTCGGGGCTGGACTACGCGCGCGGCGTGTTCAACGCCACCCTCAACAGCACGGAGGGCGCCGTGCTGGCCACGTACACCTCCGCCCCGTTCCGCGTGGGCGTAGGTCCCGCGTACCGGCAGACCAACTGGACGTACCACCCCAGCTTTCTGCGCCGCGACCCGGGGCGAAAGCTTTCCAGTTCCGGGTGGGGCGGTGCCGCCAATCTGGTCATTACGCTGGCGCAGGGGCGCGTGTTCGGCGAGTTCGCGCTGCAGGGCGCGCACTACGCCGAAGAGACGCCGCGGTTCGACGACGTGCCGCCGGTACCCGCAGGGCAGAACGTCGTCTCGAGCAGCCTGGGCTTGGGGCTGCGGTTCTGATCCGGCGCCCCTACTTCTCCTCGACGAGGAAACGGAACGATGAAGTTCTTCAGGCAGGGGTGGTGGATGGCGGCGGCGCTGCTGCTGGCGCCCACCGCGATGGCGGCGCAGTCGCAGGACCGCGTCCAGCCGGACGAGCGCGTGCGCATCGTTGCTCCGAGCGCCGGATACGACGAGCCCGTGGCGGGCACCGTGGTGGAACTGCGCGCCGACACGCTCACGCTGCAACTGGGTCCGCAGCGTGAGGCGGCGGGCGTGCAGGTGGCCGTTCCCGTGGCCACCATCATGCGGCTGGAGCGCAGCGCGGGCCCGGGTAACCGGGTGACCCACGGCGTGCTGGGCACCGTCATCGGCACGGGCGCCGGCGCCGCCATGGGGCTGTTCCACTACAAGCTTCAGAGCGTGCAGATTCTGGAACAAACCGGTGAGGAAATAGGTGGCCGCGAGGACTGGCGGGTCCCGATTACGGTGGCGGGCGCGGTGATCGGCACGGTGGTCGGCGTGCTGATGCCCGGCGAGCGGTGGGTGCGCGTGCCCGTGCTGGATGCGTTGACCTCCATCCAGTCCAACGTGTCGGCGGACGGCTTGAGCGTGCACGTCACGTTCTGACGCCGGGATACATCCGCGAACGCCGAGGGCTTCCGCGCGCGGGAGCCCTTTACCGTTTCTCCATCCGGAACTCTTGCGGCGTCTGCGCATCCGGGCCCACGTTGCGCGGATTCCATCCGCCCCTTCCTCCGGTTCCCTTCCCGGATGTCCTCTCCCCCGGCGACACAACCCCGCGGCACCGCGCCCGCGTGCGCCGTCCAAGCCCCCGCGGAGCCCGCGCCCGGCGGCATCGATCGCGAGCTGCGGTGGTTCCGGGGGGCGCTGGGCCTCTGCTTTCTGTCGACGCTGCTGCTCTCGCGCCGGGCATGGCTCTCGTCCGGGCGCGACTATCCGCTGGTGCCGGTCGTGGACGGGCTGCCGCAGCCCCCCTTTCCGCTGGACTGGCTGCTCTTCGCCGCGATGGCGGCCGCGCTGCTGGGGATGTCGTTCGCGCGGCGGCCGCGGCCGTACCTGGTGGTCGTGCTCTGCATCGCGGGCGCGTGGGCGCTGCTGGACCAGACGCGGTGGCAGCCGTACCTGCTCACCTACGTGGCGGGCACGGGATGCCTTCTGCTGGGAGAGATGCGCGGCGTGCGCGCGCCGGGCGATCCTCCGCGGCGGTGGCACATGGCGCCGTTTCAGCTGTCGCTGTGCGCCATGTGGACGTGGTCCGGCGTGCACAAGTTCAACCTGGTCTACCTGACGCACGACTTTCCCCTGCTCATGCGCCCGGTGGCGCTCCGTCTGGGGATCGGCGCCGCGGAGGCGCCGCGGGTGCTGTTGTGGGCGGGCCTCGCGTCGGCGGCGGTGGAGGCCGCCCTGGGTGCCGCGCTGCTGTGGCCGCGCACCCGCCGGGCCGCCGTGGCGGGACTCACGCTGATGCACGGCTTTCTCATGCTGGTGCTGGGCCCGTTGGGGTACGCGTCCAACACCGTCGTCTGGCCGTGGAACGCCGCCGTGGTCGCCGCGCTCTGGCTGCTGTTCTGGCCCCGCGCCGCAGCCGCGCGCTTCGACGGCTTCGTGCGCGGATGGTGGATGCGGCTGCGCCGCCGCGCCGGTCCTGAGATTCCGCGCCCGCTGCGGCTGGGCTGGTGGATGGCCGTGGTATGTTTCGGATTGCTGCCGGCGCTGAGCTTCGCGGGGTGGTGGGATGCCTCGCTCTCGTTCCAGATGTATGCGGGCAAGCAGCGGTACGTGCTGATCGACTACCACCCGGCCCAGCGTGGCGCCCTGCCGGCCGCCGCGCTCCAGGGGCAGCGGAGGACGGGCCAGGTCGACCTGGTGACGTGGTCCATGCGCGAACTGAACGTGTTTCCGGTGATGGAGACGCGGGTCGTGACGCGCATCGGGCGGGCGGTGGCGCTGCGGGCGCCGCGTGCGGAGGTGCGCGTCCGCATCGCCGGCCCTCCGTCCGTCATTCAGGGCGAACGGGATTTCCGCGCGTTCGTCTACGAGGGTCCCGAGCAGATTCCGCGCGAAATCCCGTACCGGCGCTGACGATCTCACAAGAAAAAAGGGTTCATCGCGGATTTCGTTGCACGCACGAAGTCTGCGCCGTGAGCTGTCATTTCGAAGGAGGCGCCCACGAGGACTTGCCTCATGCAGGATCTTGTTGCGCCGACTGAGAAATCTACTCACCCACGCTCATTGCTGGCGCACGTCCCGGGACCCGCCTCGGATGCGCCGCACAGAAGCTGGGGCGAGGACCGAGCCGTGGGCCGGATCACCAGCACGGGTGAGCAGATTTCTCAGTCGGCGC
>DATABT010000434.1:0-1983 GCA_036259455.1 Longimicrobium sp.
GCGTGGCGTCCATCCACTTCGACGGGCGGATCATCGCGCGGCAGCTGCTTCTGCTGGGAGCGTGGCGCGTGGCGGGGTACCTGGGGCTGGGAACGCGCGCGTGGTGGCGCGGCTGGCGCCAGCGTCACGACGGCCCCCTCCCCGGCGCGACGTGATTGCCCTTCCCGCCTTCGCCGCGTGGAGCGGAGGCGGGATGGACCGTACGCACGATCGAGCCCCGCCCGGCACCCCGTGAGTTGCCGTCGATGAACACGATTTGTCAGTGAATCTATGTCTTGAAAGGTATGAGTTATGCATCCCGACTCACGGCGCGAGAGGCGCGAGAGGAGAGGGACCTGCCGTAAATCCCCCAACCATCCAGGAGGGGCCATGAAGAAGATCACGAACCTGCTCTCTCTGCTGTTCCTGCTGGCCGGGATGGCGGTGGCCGGGCCCGCCGTCATCGGCGCGCAGGCGGAGGGCGACGGAGGTGGCGACTGCATCAAGGGCGAGTACGTCGAGGACGACGAGTGCCAGGGCGCGCTCAAGGAGATGTGCAAGGGTCCGCCGGAGTGCTTCAACAACAACACCCTGGAATGATGTGATACCCCGCTGACCGGAGGGCCCTCGCCTCTCGCGCCGTCGCGCCGTGCGCCATCCACATCCATCCGGGAGGGGGACATGAGACACTGCAGGAACCCGCTGGCGCTGGTGCTGCTGTTCGCCGGACTGCTGGCCGCGTGGCCCGCGCCCGCGCGCGCCGATCACGACGACATCGACCCCACGGCCTGTTACTGGGCGGAGTTCGTCATCGACGGGCATTGCGTGGGCCCCACCACCCAGATGTGCATGGGCCCGCCGGAGTGCATGGCGGGTGGCGTGCTGGACTGATCGCACATCCTGCAACCCGGGACCTTGCCATGTGCCTTTCCATCCGCGGACTCGCGGTGCTCCTGGTGCTGGCGGCCGGCACGGCCTGTGGCCGGGAGCCGCGGGACGGGGCGGTCGCGCTGGCCGCCGAACCACTGGCCACGTTCGGCCGTTCCCCCGCCGGCGCCGGCCACGGGTCGCTGCAGCTTCCCGCGCACCTGCGTCTGGCGCCGGACGGGTTTGTTTTTACGCTCGAGACAGGGCACCCCGGTGCGGTGGGGTTCCGGCGCGGATCCGCCCAGCCGCGCGTGGTCGGGCGCCCCGGCCGCGGGCCGGGCGAGGTGGCGGGGCCCGTGGACATGGACGTCTCGCCGTCCGGCCGCGTCTGGGTGGCGGACCAGGGAAACGCCAAGCTGGTGGCGTACCAGGACGGTGCCGTGTGGAAGGAATGGCTGGTGGACCACGCCCCCATGCGCGTGGTGGCCGTGGGTGATTCGCAGGTCTGGGTGGGCGGCGACCTGCGGAGTTCGATCCTGGTGCGGTACGACGCGGAGGGGCGGCGACTGGGAACCGCGGGCGTTCCCCCGGACACCACCTTGCGCGGCTTTCGGCTGAACCAGGGGAGCGCGGCCCGCGGCGCCGGCCCGTGCGCCGTGGTGTGGGCCTTCCGCTTTCACTCGCGCGTGGACTGCTACGGGCCCGACGGCCGCACGGTCTGGTCGGTGCGCGGGCCGGTGCGCATTGGCCCCGACCGCCGGACGAACCCGTACCGGATGCAGGAGAGCGACCGCTTTGCCTACACGGACCTGGCGGTGCACGGAGGCCGCGTGTACGCGCTGTTCATGGGCGGCCCGGTGGGCCAGACGGCGCTGCGGACGGACCGGGCGCACGTCTTCGACGTCGGTGACGGCCGCTTTCTGGGGACGCTGCGGCTTCCCAGCCCCGCCAAGGCGCTGGCGCGCTCCGACTCGCTGCTGGCGCTGCTGGAGTACGAGCCCGAACCGCACATCCTGCTCTACCGCATCCGGGAGGAGAGATGAGCCGCCTGCGTTCGAACCTGTTCCTGGTCTTCTCCGCGGTGTTCTTCGCGGCGGTGGTGGGGTGGCGGATCACGCGACCGGATCCGGCGGCGGC
>DATABT010000435.1:0-8435 GCA_036259455.1 Longimicrobium sp.
AGGACCGAGCCGTGGGCCGGATCACCAGCACGGGTGAGTAGATTTCTCAGTCGGCGCCATGGGAATCCTGCACGGGCTGAGTTCGGTGCAGGCGCCTCCTTCGAAATGACAGTTCGGCGTCGGGTCTGTTTACCTGCAACAGAATCGACGAAGAACCTCTTTTTTCCAGACCCGGTACGAAGCATGAGGGAACGATTCCTGGACGACGAGGAGGGCCGATGAGCAAGCCGGAAGTGTGGCTGCGGGGCGAGCGGGTGGAGGGGATCGGCACGCCGCTGCAGCCGGTGGCGCACGCGCTGCTGCAGGCGATGGAGGACGTGGAATCCGCCGCGAGCGGCCTTTCGGTGGACGAGCTGTGGACGAGGCCGGGCGGCGCCGCGTCCACGGGCTACCACCTGCGCCACCTGGCCGGCAGCCTGGACCGCCTGACGACCTACGCGCGCGGCGAGCAGCTGGCCGACGCGCAGCTCGCCGCGCTTCGGACGGAAGCGGAGCCCGGCGCCTCCGGTGAAGCGCTGCTGGCGCACGTCCGGGCGACGATCGAGCGTGCGCTGGACCAGCTGCGCGCCACGCCGGACGCCTCGCTGGACGAGCCGCGCGAGGTGGGGCGGGGACGCCTGCCGTCCAGCGTGCGCGGCCTGCTGTACCACGCGGGCGAGCACACCACCCGCCACGCCGGGCAGGCGATCACCACGGCGAAGGTGGTTCGGGGGCTGGCGGCGGAAGCGCCGGGGTGAGCTGCCGCGCAACCGGCGCCCGTGTCGGGACGTACGGCGCCGCGCAATCCGCATCAACCAACCGACGGGGTTTCCATGAACGTGATTCGATCCGTGCTCGCCGCGCTGGCCGCCGCCGCGGTGCTCGGGGGCGCCCCCGCGCAGGCGCAGACGCCGGGCGCGGGCAAGACCGTCGCGGGCAGCTGGGGCGGGGCGCTGGAGCCCGGGCCCGTGCGGCTGCGGATGAAGCTGATGGTGCAGCCGGCCGACAGCGGCTTCAGCGCCACGTTCGTCAGCGTGGACCAGGGCGGCGCCAGCTTTCCCGCCACCGTGCAGACGACCGCGGACTCCGTGATCTTCACCGCGGCGGCGGTGGGCGGGTCGTACCGCGCGGTGCTGAGCGCGAACGGCGACACCCTCACCGGCACCTGGCACCAGGGTGCGGGCACGCTGCCGCTGGTGATGGTGCGCGGCGCGGACGCGGAGATGGTCGTCCGCCGCCCGCAGGAGCCGCAGCGGCCCTTTCCGTATCGCGAGGAGGAGGTGTCGTACGCGTCGGTGCCGGGCGTGCGGCTGGCCGGCACCCTCACCCTTCCCGCCGGCGAGGGGCCGCATCCCGCCGTGCTGCTGGTGACGGGTTCGGGGCCGCAGGACCGGGATGAGACGCTGTTCAACCACAGGCCGTTCCTGCTGCTGGCGGATTACCTGACCCGCCGCGGCATTGCCGTGCTGCGCGTGGACGACCGCGGCGTGGGCCAGTCCACCGGCTCCTTTCCCAGCGCCACGTCGGAGGACTTCGCGCGCGACGCGCTGGCGGGCGTCCGCTTTCTGTACGGGCGCGCGGACATCGGGCCCGTGGGCATCATCGGGCACAGCGAGGGCGGGATGATCGCGCCCATGGTGGCCGCGCGATCGCCGGACGTGCGCTTCCTGGTTCTGCTGGCGGGGCCCGGCATCCCCATTCCCGACCTGATGCGGCTGCAGGCGAACGCGGTGATGCGCTCGATGGGCGGTACGGAGGCGCAGATCCAGCGGCTGGACGCACTTCGGCGGGATCTGTACGCCGCCGTGCAGTCGGAAGCCGACAGCGCGGCGCTGCACGCCCGGCTGCTGGAGATCGGACGGCAGTTCCGCGCTGGCCTGGCGCCCCGGGAGCAGGGGATGCCCGGCACCAGCGACGCGGAAATCGCCGAAAGCGCGCGGCTGATGACGACGCCCTGGTGGCGCTTCTTTCTGCGCTACGACCCCGCCGCCACGCTGCGGCGGGTGCGGGTGCCCGTGCTGGCGCTGAACGGCTCGCTGGACGTGCAGGTGATCGCGGACGAGAACCTGGCCGGCATTCGCCAGGCGCTGACCGGCAACCCCGACGCGACGGTGGAGAAGATGGAGGGCCTGAACCACCTCTTTCAGACGGCGCGCACGGGGGGTCCCGCCGAGTACGGCCAGATCGAGGAGACCATCGCCCCCGCGGTGCTGCAGCGCATCGGCGACTGGATCCTGGAGCGGGTGGGGCGGCGGTGATGGTGAAGGAGTGGATGATCGTCGTCCGCTATTCCCTATTCCCTATTCCCTATTCCCTATTCCCTCGGATATGACGTCATTCCAACAACTTACCCACGGCGCACTGGTACGCCTCTTGCCCGTCTCCCCCGGGCGTGAGGGGGCGATGGGGGGACACCATTCCAAGGAGGGGACGATGGACGAACGGACGCTGGGCGAGCGCGGGGCGGACAACTCGCTGAAAGGCAAGATCACGCATGCGGCCGGGCACATCAAGGACGCGCTGGGCGGCCTGACCGGCGACAAGAGCATGCAGGCCGAAGGCAAGGTCGACCAGGTCAAGGGCAAGCTGCAGGACGGCCTGGGCGAGGTGCAGCGCGACCTGGACCGCGGCACGCGCAACGACGGGCTCTGAGCCCCGGCCGAGCGCCTGACCCGCAACGGCGGCGGCTCCCTCGGGGGGGCCGCCGCCTCGCATTTGCGCTGGGTTCGTGGCGCCCGCATGTTCCTGCGGCCTGCGTCTCACACGGAGTCAGCGGAGGAAACGGATTTTCTACCGTTTCCCAGCGATCGCGAAGAGATCTGCGGACGCGCGAGAGCGAACGCCGTTCACTCCGTTTACTCCGTGTGAGGCCCGATCTTTTGCCGAGCCGGAGATGAGCGAGATCGACACGGAAACGCCGGAGCCCTCGGGGCGCACGCTGACGCTGGAACTGGTGCGCGTGACGGAGGCGGCGGCGCTGGCGGCGGCGCGCTGGGCCGGGCGCGGCGACAAGGAAGCCGGCGACGGCGCCGCCGTGGAGGCCATGCGCCGCATGCTGGCCACCGCCGACTTCGACGGTGTGGTGGTGATCGGCGAGGGGCAGAAGGACGAGGCGCCCATGCTGTACAACGGCGAGCGCGTCGGAAGCGGGCGCGGGCGGCGCGTGGACGTGGCGGTCGATCCCGTGGAGGGCACCCGCCTGCTCGCCCGCGGCGCGTCCGACGCCATCGCCGTGCTGGGCGTGGCGCCGCGCGGCAGCATGTGGTCGCCGGGGCCCGCGTTCTACATGGACAAGATGGTGGTGGGCGCCGGGGCACGCGACGCGCTGCAGCCCGAGCTGATGGGCGCCCCCGTGGCCCGGGTGCTGGACGCCGTGGCCGACGCGCTGCGCAAGCCCATCCGCGACCTGACGGTGTTCGTGCTGGACAAGCCGCGCCACGAGCAGCGCATCGCCGCCATCCGCCACGCCGGCGCGCGGGTGATGCTGCGCACCGACGGCGACGTGGCGGGCGCGCTGATGGCCGCGCGCCAGGGGAGCGGCGTGGACCTGCTGATGGGCGTTGGCGGCACGCCGGAGGGCGTCATTGCCGCGTGCGCCGTGCAGGCCCTCGGCGGCGCGATGCTGGGCCGCCTGGCGCCGCAGCGCCCGGAAGAGGCGGAGGCCGTCCGCGCCGCCGGGATGGACGCCGATCGCGTCCTCACGGCGGACGACCTGGTGGCCAGCGACGACGTCTTCTTCGCGGCGACGGGCATCACGGACGGCGTGCTCCTGCGCGGGGTGCGCTACACCGCGTCCGGCGCGACCACGGAGTCGCTGGTGATCCGCGGCCGCTCCGGCACCATCCGCACCGTCGTCGCCGAGCATCGCGCCCACAAGCTGCACCAGGTCGGCGCCGCGGAAGGGTGATCGGGGGCCCTGACGCATCCGCCGCTCGATCGTCTCCCCGTCGAAGAGACACAACGGCAACGCGTGCCGCGGGGTGCGTGTCCACAAGGAGGCCTGCCGCACCCCGTCCGCCACGGCGGACTCGCGCTTTTCAGGCGGGCGGCGTTGATCCACCCCGCGGGCGGCATGATGCTCGTGGGAGAGTCGGCGATGAGCCAGAATCCAGACGCACGTAGAGAGAAGATGACGGATACAGGGGAGGGCGGGGGCGCGCTGCGCAGGCTGCTGATCGCGGTGGTTCTGTTCGGGATGGTGGGGCTGGCGGCGGAACTGGTGCTGCTGGAGCACGTGGAATCCGTATGGCAGTGGGTGCCGCTGGTGGCGCTGGGGCTGGGCTTCGCGTCCGGCGCCGCGCTCCTGCTGCGCCCGTCGTCCGCCACCGTACGGATCTTTCAGGGGATGATGGGGATCTTCGTCGCGGCGGGCGTGCTGGGGCTGTACCTTCACTACCGCGGCAACGCGGAGTTCGAGCGCGAGATGGACCGCGGCATTCGCGGACTCGAGCTGTTCTGGGCGGCGCTGAAGGGCGCCACGCCCGCGCTGGCGCCCGGCACGCTGGTCCACTTCGGGCTGCTGGGGCTGGCCTGCACCTTCCGGCATCCGGCGCTGCGCCGGCTGCCGGCACCACGCGGCGCATGGGGCGCCGCATCCATCGGACAGGAGACGAGATGAACCGACCGATCCTTGCCGTCGTGCTTTCCGCGCTCATGGCCACCACGGCCTGCGGCGGCGATTCGGAGAACGAGACGGACGACGCCACGCAGAGCACCACCATCGGCCCCGCCGCGACGGACTCGCCCAGTGCCGCCACCCCGGGCGACGGCATGGGCGCCGCGGTCCCCGCGACGGCCGCCAGCGGCTTTCTGGACCCCAACGCCGCCTCGCGCGAGGAGCTGCTGGCGGTGCCGGGGATGACGCCGCAGCTGGCGGACGCGGTGATCGCCGGCCGTCCGTACCAGGACATGCGTGGCGTGAACGCCAGGCTGACGGGGCTCAGCGAGGAGCAGCGCGATTCCGTCTACACGCGCCTGTGGAAGCCGCTGGACCTGAACAGCGCCACGGCCGAGGAGATCGAGCTCATTCCCGGCGTGGGCGCGCGGATGCGGCACGAGTTCGAGGAGTACCGCCCGTACCGCGGCATCGAGCAGTTCCGCCGCGAGATCGGCAAGTACGTGGACGAGAACGAGGTCGCGCGGCTGGAGCGCTACGTCACCATCGCTTCCTGAACCACAGAACGCCTCACACGGAACCGGCACGGGACGGTTCGGCACGGGGCGGATGAGCTGTGGCGTCCGCCGCGCGGCACGACAAAACTCTGCCGGCTTTGCTGACCCGGTGTGAAGGCCAGTTCTGTCGGCGGACCCGCTCAGGCGCACACGCCCCCACACCAGCGGTGTGCGGGGCGTGTTGCTTTCACCGGGTACGAACCGGATTACGGAGTGGAATACTGAATCGGGACAAGAGACGCTGATCTCCTGGTCCTGCGGCTGAGGGGGTATTGAAGAATTCTCTTCCCGGCACGATGTCATCCTGAGGGAGCCGCCGCGCAAGTCCTTGCCGGTGCACGATCTGCGGCGGCGACCGAAGGACCTTGCCGGCAAAGCTACTGGCTCGCTTCGGCGCGAGGGACGGGGACTTTGCTTCCGGACAAGGTCCTTCGGTCGCGCTGAGAGCTTTGTGCACGACCGAGTTCCGTGAGGGCGCTCCCTGAATAGAAAGACCCATTCGGGCGACGGCCGTCGAGCGGGGCGTGGCACCTGCCCGGGCGAGTAGATTTCTCAGTCGGCGCCATGGGTTCCTGCACCGGCAGCGGTCACGCAGGCGCCTCCTTCGAAATGACAGTCCCGGCGCGAGCGACTTTCATCTGACAGGGTGCGCGCAGCGCCGAACGACTCAGGATGACGTCATCTGCTTTTCGATGGATGAATCTTCAAACACGCTCTCGGATATCAACTGAAACTCATTGTATTTGCCGCATCCGGTATAACCGTCTTGCCACTCGAGACTCTTGCGCGGGCATTCCGCGGCCCATATATACAACCAAATGGTTGCACGTTCCTCGCTCAGCGATGCGGAGATCGACCGCGTCTTCCACGCCCTCGCCGACGGGACGCGACGGGACATCGTCTCGCGTGTCCTGGCCGGCGAGCAGGCGTCGATCTCCGCGCTCGCGGCCCGGTACGAGATGTCGTTCGCGGCGGTGCAGAAGCACGTCGCCGTCCTGGAAGACGCGGGGCTGGTGACCAAGCAGCCGCACGGCCGCGAGCGGATCGTCCGCGGCAACCCGGAACGGATCGCGCGAGCGCGTGAGCTGCTCGCCCGGCTCGAGGAGTTGTGGAAGGCCCGCTTCAGCCAGCTGGACGCCCTGTTCCCCGACACCCTTTCTCAGGAGTAAGCCATGCCCATCACCTCCGTATCCTCCGACACCAACGCGCTCACCCTCACCGTCGTCGGCGACTATCCCGTGCCGGTCGAGCGCCTCTGGGCGGCGTACGCCGACCCGCGGCAGCTGGAGCGGTTCTGGGGGCCGGAGACGTGGCCCGCCACCTTCACCCGCCACGACGTGAAGGTCGGCGGCCGTTCCGAGTACTACATGACCGGCCCGGACGGAAGCACGTCGCGCGGCTGGTGGCGCTTCGTCGCGGTGGAGCCGGGGCGCCGGATGGAGGTCGAGGATGGCTTTGCGCACGAGGACGGCAGCCCGAACGACACCATGCCGAGCATGCGGATGGTCTTCACCTTCGAGCCGACCGCCACGGGCTCGCGCTTCACGAGCGTGACCCACTTCCCCAGCCTGGAGGCGATGCAGCAGCTGGTGGAGATGGGGATGGAGGAGGGCCTGCGGTCGGCGATGGGACAGCTGGACGGCGTGCTGGCCGAACCCGCCCCGCTCGCCGCGGAGCGCGCCGGCTGATCGGCACGGAAACGGAAAAGGCCGGGCCCCCGGGATGGGGTTCGGCCCGCTTCGCGGGCATCAAGGGTTGTTTGCCGGGCCGGTTGCGAGCGAAGCGCGAGAGCTCTCGCGCCGCGAACGGCACGCCATGCTTCTGGCGTTCCTGGTTGGCGCCATTCACGCACCCGCCTTGGAACCGCGAGCCTCCTTCCGTCGATGGCGGCGCGATCGAGCGAATCAAGCAGATTCTGCGCGAGATGCGGGCCGAACCGGGGGAACGCCGTAGCGGGCACCGACCCGCGCTACCTGTCCGGGGGCAGGGTAACGGTAAAGGTCGCGCCCTCCCCCGGCTCGCTGCGCACCGTGATCTCTCCGCCCATCGCACGGGCAAGATCGCGGCTGATCGCGAGCCCCAGCCCCGTCCCCTCGTGGCCGCTGGTAAGTGAACGCCCCAGCTGCACGAACGGCTGAAAGATGGCGTGCTGCTGCTCGGGGGGAATGCCGGGCCCCGTATCGGATACCATTACGCACGGCATTCCGTCCGCCGTGCCGCAGCCGGCCGTGACCCGGCCACCGCGGGGAGTGAACTTGACCGCGTTGGAAAGCAGGTTGAGCACGATCTGCTCCGTCTTTCCCAGGTCCGCCCGCGCCACGATGCCTTCCGGGCAGGGGCCGTGCTTCAGGACGATGCCCTTTGCCAGCGCCAGCGGCTCCACCATCGTCAGCACGGCCTCGACAGCCGTATGCAGGGAAACCGGCGTGATCTCGTATTCGACCTGCCCCGCCTCGATGCGGCTGTAGTTCAGCAGGTCCGTGATGATCCGCAGCAGGTGCTGCTGGCTTCCGCGGATGCGCTTGAGGTACTCCTGCTGCTGGTCCGTCACCGGGCCCGCGATCTCCATCTCCAGCAGGTCGGCGTATCCCAGCGTGGCGTTGATGGGCGTGCGGAGCTCGTGGCTCATCGCCGCCAGGAACTCGCTCTTGGTGCGGCTGGCGGTCTCGATCTCTGCGATGCGCCGCGCGTCGGCGATCTCCCGCTCCTGCGCCGCCTTTCGCTCGGTGAGATCGCGCGTGACCTTTGCGAATCCCACCAACTGCCCGTCGGAGTCGCGCAGTGCGGTGATGAGGACGTTGGCCCAGAAACAGGACCCATCCTTCCGCACCCGCCATCCCTCCTCCTCGTACTTCCCCTCGCGGACCGCTACCTCCAGCTCCATCTTCAACTTGCCGGCGGCAACGTCGGCGGCGGGGTAGAACGCGGAGAAGTGGCGGCCGATGATCTCGCCCGCCGTGTAGCCCTTGATCCGCTGCGCCCCCTCGTTCCAGCTGGCGACCCGGCCCTGCGGGTCCAGCATGAAGATGGCGTAGTCCTTGACGCTCTGGACGAGCAGCCGGAACCGCTCCTCGCTTTCGCGCAGCGCCGTCTCCGCACGGCGACGATCCGTCAGGTCGCGCGTGACCTTCGCGAAGCCCACCAGGGTGCCCGATGGATCGCGCAGGGCGGTGATCAGGACGCTCGCCCAGAAGAACGAGCCGTCCTTCCGCACCCGCCACCCCTCCTCCTCGTACTTCCCCTCGCGGACGGCTACCTCAAGCTCCATCTTCAACTTACCGGCG
>DATABT010000436.1:0-8785 GCA_036259455.1 Longimicrobium sp.
GACTGAGAAATCTACTCACCCACGCTCATGGCTGGCCGCACGTCCGGGAGCCGCCTCCGATGCGCCGCACAGAAGCGGGTCGAGGACCGAGCCGCGGGCCGGATCACCAGCACGGGTGAGTAGATTTCTCAGTCGGCGCCATGGGAATCCTGCATGGGCTGAGTTCGGTGCGGCGCCTCCTTCGAAATGACAGTTCGGCATCGGGTCTGTTTACCTGCAACAAAAGACACGAAGAACCTTCTTTTCTCCCGCACACGGCGGTCAGGTCGTAGTGGCGCATCTCCGTGATGTCGCCGACGTCGGGGCGAATGGCCGCAAAGAAGGCGCCGAAGTGCGGCCCCTTCCGGAACCCCTGCATGGGCCCCTCCGCGGAGTACCACTCGATGCGCAGCGCGTCCTGCGCGCGGCCATACGCGACCTCGACCTCGTCGCCGCGCTCCGCGGGGATCTGATGGCGCACGTACCCAACGATGATCGGCGTGGTGTCCGGTGGATGCGGGTCAGGCGGGATCGATCCCCAGCTCGCGGCGCAGGCGCTTCGGCAGCCTGGCGGCAACCAGCTCGTGCGACTCGCGCAGCAGGTCCTCCATCTCCCCGCGCGAAAGCACGCGGGTGTGCTCCAGCCGGATCCACGACTGCCTTGCAAGATACGGCGCGGGCGAAATCCCCGGCTCGCGCGTGAGAATGGGGAACAGCCCGTCGCTCACCTTGAAGCGCACGATGTCCGAGTCGCCCACGTCGAACATGGCGAACATCTTCGCGCCGACGGAGAACACCAGGTGATCGCCCCACTTTACGTCTTCCGTGGCGCCGGGGAGAGCGCGGCAGAAGGCGAGCAGGTCGTTTTTCGCGGATTGCATGATCGGGGATGGATGGAGGCGCGGGCGAGGTCGGGGCCGGTCGGCAGGCCACCCGCAGGCGAACGGTAGATTTCTCGGTCGGCGCCACAGACGATCTGCACCGCCCGGGATTCGCGCGGGGCGCCTCCGTCGAAGATGACACCTCGCGCGGGGCCACTTCATTCTTCAGCGTGCGTGCCGGGTGACTCAGGAGATCATGCCTTTCCTGACGCGGCACACACACGTCCGGCTACCGCTCCGCGGCGCGGCGGCTGAGGCCCATGCGCAGGCGCACTTCGCGGGGCACGCCGAGCTCGCGCAGCATGGCGTCCGTGGCCGGGATGCGCATCACCTCGCGCTGAATCACGTAGTACCACAGTGCCTCGCCCGCCGCGCCGACCAGCGCATCCCGATCCTCCGCGCCCGCGCCGGCCGGAGGGGCCGCATCGAACGCCGCGAGCGCATCCAGCGCCGCCTGCAGCCTGCGCCCCAGCCGCGCCAGGACCGCGGCCGTCTCCTGCAGAACCTCGTACTCCAGCGCGTCCATCCCGTCGCCGCCACCCATCATCCGCGGCTTCCTCAACGCCATCGATCCCTCAACTCGATTCGTTCGATCAGTAGCCGTGTCACGCGAGCACCATCGCGCCACACAACGTCCCGCAGCGCATCGCAGTCGCGGATGCCCTCATCAATCTGCACGCTCACGGCCTGGTTGTGGAGAGGCCGATGCGCGCGCTGATGCGATCCAGGTCGCGCGTCACATCAGCGGCGCGAGCTCGGTTTCCGTAAGCGCGCCGCGGCGGGGGAGGAACCAGGCGATGGAGACGATGCAGAATGCCGCCGCGCCCAGCGCCAGGCCCAGCGGAATCGCGCCCGTGCCGCCGAGGACGATGGCGACGACGGCGAGCACCGCCAGCCGCGCCGTCTCGATCGGCCCCGCCCACTTCGCGGATTCGAAAACGCCGCCCACGCCGGCCAGGCTCACCGCCACGTAGAAGCCCGCGCCGGCCACGTGCGGCAGGGGCATGCCGGACGCGTTCACCAGCAACAGAAAGCTGGCCGCCAGCGCCACGCCGAACTGCACGAACCCGTACGCGGCCAGCCCGGGCGGCACCACGGGGTCCCACGTCTCCGCCGTGGCGCGGTCCACCGCCGGCGGCGGAACGGGGCCGCCCTCCGCCGCCGAGCGCCATCCCGGCGGGCCAAAGACGTACATCCACCGGTCCCGCCAGCTCCCCGCCCGCCGCGCCTGGCGGCCGATGTCCACGAACACGTGCACGTTGGCCCACAGCGGGTTCCAGCTGCGCAGCGGCGTGGTGATGCCGTAGACCGGCGCCTCCTCCTCCGGCTCGAAGCTGCCGAACATCCGGTCCCACACGATGAACACGCCCGCGTGGTTGCGGTCCAGGTACCTGGGGTTGCGCCCGTGGTGCACGCGGTGGTGCGAGGGCGTGTTCATCACCCACTCCGTCCACCGCCCCAGCTTTCCCACGGCCTGCGTGTGGATCCAGAACTGGTAGAGAAGGTTCAGCGAGTACGCCGCCACGTACATCCGCCAGGGCACGCCCACCAGCGCCAGGGGCACGTAGAAGATCCACGTCATCAGCCCGTGCAGCGAGCTCTGCCGCAGCGCCACGGCCAGGTTGTAGTCCTCGCTGCTGTGGTGCACCACGTGGCCCGCCCACAGCAGATTGATGCCGTGCGAAAGACGGTGGCTCCAGTAGTAGCAGAAGTCCACGAGGACGAAGACCGCCACCCAGCTGGCCAGTTCCGCCCAGCGCGGCGCGAACCCGGGAAACGCGCCGGTGGATGCGAACGGCGCCCCCTCCGGCCACGACGGCGCGGCGGGAAGCCAGCGCTGCACGGCCAGGTACCGCTCCACCTGGATGTAGATGCCGATGGAAAAGAGCTTGGTGAAGACGCCGGAGAGCTGGCTCAGGATGCCGCACGCCAGGTCGGCGATGGAGTCGTTCAGCCGCAGCAGCCGGCGCCCCGACCACGCGCTGTAGCCCACCTCCAGCGCGATGAGCAGAAAGAAGAAGGGGATGGAGAAGAGGAGGATGCCCATGGCGCGGTCGCCGTCGGGGGAGGGCGGAGTGCGGGGAGACGTCCGACGATAACCATGCCCCGCCGCACGGCACAAGTCCTTTCCGCACAGCGGGATTCGCCCGGCGGGCGGATGGCTGCCCGCCGGGCCCGCGCAACAAAAGTATTGCTGTACGCCAGGCCCCGCCCGAACGTAGGTACCGGGTTCGGATTTCCTCAGAATTCAAGGGGAGATGATGAGCATTCCCACGGACGGGCCCACCGTCGCCGGAAGCGCCGCGCCGGCGGCCGCGGCCGTGGCGCCCCAGCACCGCTCGGCGGACGACCACTGGCCCATCTGCCGCTGCACCCATCCCATGCACCCGCACAGGGTGGAACTGCGCCGCGGCGTGAAGATGGAGCGCTTCGCCTGCCCCCGCCGCCGGTGGTGGAACCAGTGGTGGCACCCCTACGTCTGGCAGCCCCCGCGGCACTGAACGGCGGGCGACGAAACGAGCGATGCAACATCGCGCCAGAACAGTCATCCTGAGTCATTCGGCGCTACGCGCACCCTGTGGGATGAAAGCCGCTCGCGCCGCCGCTGTCATTTCTAAGGAGGCGCCCGCGTGATCGCTGCCGGTGCACGGACCTGTGGCGCCGACTGAGAAATCTACTCGCCCGGGCAGGTGCCCGAATTCCTTTCTATTCAAGGAGGCGCCACGCCGCATCTTGCGCTCGCGAAGCACTTGGGCACCGACCGACGGACCTTGCCGGCACAACCGGGGAAAGGGCCTTCGGTCGCGCGACGCACGCGCTTGCGTTGCCGCGGGTTTCGCGCACACTCCTGTACGGAAAAACGGTTCTTCGTCGATTTCGTCGCAGGTAAGCAGGGCGACGCCGATCTGTCATTTCGAAGGAGGCGCCCGCTCTGGACTCAGCCCGTGCAGGAGGCCCATGGCGCCGACTGAGAAATCTACTCACCCGTGCAGGTGATCGGTCCCCGGCCCGGTCCTCGCCCCGAGTCTGTGCGACGCATCCGGGGGCGGAGGGCGGCAACGGCGGCGGGCCAACGAGCGCGGGTGATTGGATTTCTCAGTCGGCGCAACAAGATCCTGCATGGGCAAAGTCCCCGCGGCGCCTCCTTCGAAATGACAGTTCACGGCGCGTGGACCTCGCGTTGCAACGAAACCCGCGATGAGCCGGAAAAAACTCCGGGCGAGCACGGAGCGAGAAAACGGGTCACCAGTACGGGTGAGTAGATTTCTCAGTCGGCGCCACGGGGTCCTGCACCGGCGGCGACCACGCGGGCGCCTCCTTCGAAATGACAGCCGTGGCGTTGCCTACTTTCATGGTCAGGTGCGCGCAGCGCCGAACGGTTGAATGGACAGAAACTCCGGTCGAGCGCGGAGCGAGATAACGGATCACCAGCACGGGTGAGTAGATTTCTCAGTCGGCGCCATGGGTCCTGCAGCGGCGGCGATCACGCGGGCGCCTCCTTCGAAATGACAGTCCACGGCGTGGGCGACCTTCCTGTCACGCCGCCGGTTTGCGGGCGACGAACACCTCGTAGGTGCCGGGCTCCAGCTCCGAGTGGTCGAAGGGGAGCACGCTCGGCTCGAATCCCGCTTCCGACAGCAGGCGCAGCCAGTCGGCGCGCGAGAACAGGCCTTCTTCGAAGCGCTCGTGCTCCACGCGAACGGAGCCGTCCGCGTCCCGCAGAACGTAGGCGTACACCGTGACGCAGGTGGTGTCGGACGGATCGGGATCGTACGACCACTCCAGGTAGCGCAGCGCCTGGCGCTCGCCATCATGCCCGCCGTGTCCGGTGGACGGCGCGAAGTTCTCGCGCACGTGGTCGGGGGCAAAGACCGCGGCGCCGCCGGGCGCGCAGTGGATCCACGCCGTCTCCATCGCCCGCCGCAGGTCCGCCTCCGTGGTCATGTAGCAGACCGCGTCGTGCACGAACACGCAGTCGAACTCGCGCCCCAGCCGCACGGTGCGCATGTCGCCCTGCACGTGCTCGCAATCCGGATTCAGCCGGCGGCTCACCTCCAGCATTCCCGGCGACAGGTCGGTGAGCACCACCTCCGCGAAGCGCCCCTTCATGTGCCACGCGTTGTTGCCGCCGCCGCTGCCCAGTTCCAGCAGCGTGCGCGGCGGGCGCGCGCAGGCGCCGATCAGCGCGTCCGCGTAGAACGTCCCCTCCTCCTCGTAGTCCTCCGGCGCCGACATCAGCGGCCACCACGCCGCCAGGTCGCCGTACAGCCGCGGCGCGCCGGCGCCGGGCGCGATCTCCATCTGCTCCGCCTGCACTCTGATCCCTCCATCCAGGGTACCCGGGCTCACCACCTCACCATCCGCTGAATGCAAACCGGCGTTTCCCGGTTCCCGGCCGGCTGTTCCGGTCGCTTGCCTCGGTGGGGGCGCGAGCGCGCGGGCGGCCGCGTCAGTCCCTCAGCACGGTGCGGGACGTCTCCGCGACCGTGGGCGTGGACGGGTCGTCGGGGACGTCCAGCGAACGGGCCTTCGCCGCGTCGAAGATGGCCCTGGCGAACGTCACCCAGCCGGAGGCGGGATGGACGCTGCCGCCGTGCGCAACGGTGCCCCGCACCTCGAACTGGGCATGCCGGAACGCCTTTGTGCCGGGCTGCGTCTCCACCGTCTTGGCGCCCATGGCGTCGCTGATGCCGGGGCCGGAGAGCAGGTCCTTCCCCCTGGTCATGTTCAGAAGCCAGTCGTACACGGCCGGGCCCAGGGTGGCCTTGGCGGGGTTGGAGCCGGCCTTTCTGACGAAGAAGCGCGTGGAGCGGCTGAAGGTGAGCGCCGGCAGGCCGCGGGACGGGCGCTCGGCGTCGATCGGGCCCTCCAGCGCCGCCAGCAGCGGGTTGTCCGCCGGCCTGGCGGGGTCGCCCACCAGCGTCCTGAACACCGCCTGCTCCTCGGCGCTGAGCAGGTTCTTGTACATGCTGGCGAAGTTGGTGCGGGCCATCAGCCGGAACCCCGCCTTGGTGACGCCTCCCGTGAGGTCCACCAGCTGCCCGCGCACGATGTACGAGGCCACCAGCTGCAGAAAGCCCTTCAGGTTGGCGAAGCGGCTTTCGTCCACCGCTGGATCCTTCGCCCTGGCGGCCTGGATGGCGGAGGTGAAGAGGGCATCGACGGTGGGGCCCACGATCCCCTTGAAGACGGGGAGCTCGTGCTCCTGCATCAGCGAGCCGTACCGCGACAGCGCGATCCCTTCGGAAGCCTGGATCTTGGCCTTCCAGGTGGAATCCACGATCTGCACCAGCAGCCGGCGCTTGTCGGCCTTGAGGTTGGTGAGGTGCGCCGTGCTCAGCGAGGTGGGCCACTCCACCACCTTGCCCAGCGTGGAGGTCGTCTTGCGGTCGTCGATCTTGTCCAGCACGGTGGCGTCGGTGACCTCGCGGGCGGTGCCCACCTGGTCGTTCATCGCCTTCGTCATGTCCACCGCCTCCTGGACGCGCTCCTGCAGATCCGGCCAGTCGCGGAACCACTTGGGCGTCTCGAACTCCAGCACCCCGCCCGTCTCCGATTGCAGCTCGATGGCGGTCTGCTCCTCCGCCCGGGCGAGCGTCTTCTTCACCATCCACTTCACCTTGCCGGGGCGGAACCGGCCCTCCTCGTCCACGTGCACGTCCAGCGGGGTGGCGCCGCCCTGGAGCCGTCCGCCGGCGAAGTCCGTGTCCTTGAAGTAGTTCCTGCGCCACGTGTTGGGATTGAACGAGCCCTTCATGGACGGGTCCTCGGCGTGGTTCACCACGTCCACCCGCTCGATCTTCACCTTGCTCCCGCCCAGCTCCAGCGGCCCGGCGGGATCGGGCGTCACCTTCCACGTCTCGATGAACTGCGCGGGCTTCTTCTTGTCCACGGCCGGAATGTCGCCCCGCCCGGTGCGCATGAGCTTTACGTGCCCCGTCTTGAAGGTGCGGTCTTCGTCCAGGTGCACGTCCACCGGCGTGTCGTCGGCGTTCAGGTACTTGAACTCGAAGGTGTTGGGATTGAACGCGCCGGCCATGGCGGGGTCGGCCCCGTGGTCCGTCTCGCTCACCAGCGACAGCTGCCCCGCCGCGACGGGCTTGCCGATGAGATCCGTGGCCTTGACCTGCGTCCCGAACCGGTACTGGCGGATGACCTGGGCCGGTTTGGCGATGTCTACGCCGGACCTGGCCTCCTTCATCACCAGCGGCCCCTGGGCCTCCACGAAGACCACCGTCCCCCTGGCCTGCGCCGGCCCGCCCTTGCTGCCCACGGAAAGGTACGCCGGCCGGTCGCCGCGCTCCTCGCCCGCGCCCTCCGCGTAGCCCACGCTGGTGGGCGCGTACTTGCGCGGAAGCTGCTTCGGGTCGGGCGCACCGGTGTTCTTTACCGCCCACACGTGGTTCGTCGTCTGGAACTCGAACTTGAGCGCCCGCTGCACGGCCGCGGGGCGGTCGCCCTGCTGAACGGTGTGCGCCAGCTCGTGGGCCAGCAGGCGCGCCCCCGCGGCGGTGTGCGGCGCGTAGCGGCCGGCGCCGAACACCACGTGCCGCCCCACCGTGTACGCCTCCGCGTCCACCGCGCGCGCCGACTCCGCCGCCCCCGCGCCGGTGTGCACGCGCACGCCGCTGAAGTCGTGGCCCAGGCGCCGCTCCATGAAGCCGCGCGTCTCCGGCTGCAGCCGCTCGCCCGGCGCTGCCAGCACCCGGTGCACCACCGGCGGCGCCTCCCCCGCGGCCGGGGCGCCGCCGGTCGTCCGGCTCGCCTGCAGAAGCGCGGCGCCGTGTCCCGGTCGGGTGCGCTCCGCCGGCGCGGTGGGGTCCAGCACCCTCTCCGCCGCGTGCTCCGCCTGGCGCTCGTATACGTCGTCCACCGCGCCCAGGCGCAGCCGGCGCTGGACGCGCGGCCCGCTGGAGAGCGGGATTCGCGAGAAATCGTGGACGAAGCGTCCGCCGGCCGCGAGCGGGCCGGCGTGGGCGGCGCGGACGAGGGCCGGCGGCCGGGCGCCGGCGCCAAGCGGGGAAGACGGCGTGTGCCGTGCGTGGATGCGCATCGCACTCCTCTCTGGCGAGCCGTTACGCCCGCCGCCGGGCGTCGCGCGGCGGCGTGGCCACCCCACGTTTGCGCGGAACGGGGCCGCACGCAAGAAGATCGGCATGCGCCCGTTCCAGGGGCGCGTCAGCGCCCTTGCGGCAGCGCGGAAGGTGTCGTAGTATCCGCCCGCGACCGAATGCATCCCGAAAGATGTTTCCGGGACGCCATCCGATCCTCACCCTGCACGAGGCCCTCATGTCCGAAGCCACCGCCGCCGCGCCGGCCGGCGCCGCCATCACCGCCGCAGCCCTGCTGGAGCACTGGCAGGGGCACCGCCGCCTGACCCGGCGCCTGATCGAGGCCTTTCCCGAGGACCAGCTGTTCACCTTCTCCATCGGCGGGATGCGCACGTTCGGCCAGCTGGCGCTGGAGATCCTGACGATGGGCGCGCCGATGGTGCGCGGCGTGGTGAACGGCGACTGGAACACCTCGTGGGACCGGGAGGCGAAGCCCAGGGAGGAGATCCTGCGGGAGTGGGACGCGGCCACGGACGAGATCAACACGCTGTGGGCGCAGATCCCGGCGGAGCGGTTCAACGAGCACCTGGTGGCGTTCGGCCAGTACCCGGGCCGCGCGAGCGACCTGACCCTGTACGTGATCGACAACGAGATCCACCACCGCGGGCAGGGCTACGTCTACCTGCGCGCCCTGGGCATCGAGCCGCCGCCCTTCTACGAGCGCTGAGACCAGATCCAGGAAACACCTCGCGGATCACTGTCATTCTGAGGAAGGCGCCCGCGCGATCCTTGCCTCGCGCGGGAGCAGGAGCGCCGACCGAAGAATCTGGTTGGGCGAACGGTGCAGCCTGTCGAGCGCGGGTTCTCGCGCAG
>DATABT010000437.1:0-5954 GCA_036259455.1 Longimicrobium sp.
AGAGGTTGATGCCAGACCTCCCGCCGAACCAGTCATCCTGAGTCATCCGGCGCTACGGGTACCCTGTCGGGCGAAAGCCGCTCGCCACGGCTGTCATTTCGAAGGAGGCGCCGCGTGATCGCCACAGGTCCGTGCACCGGCGGCGATCACGCGGCGCCTCCTTCGAAATGACAGCCGTGGCGAGCGGCTTTCGCCCGACAGGGTACCCGTAGCGCCGGATGACTCAGGATGACTGGTTCGGCGGGAGGTCTGGCATCAACCTCTGCGCAAGTCTCCGCGCGGAACCCGATCGTCGCCGGCATCACCCGAAAACCGGCAGGGACGGCGGAGCGAGGCGCTCCGCCGTCCCTGCGGCGTTCATCCCGGGAATTCCCGGCTCCTACTCACCCGGCCAGGCGTACGTGCTTCCTGGCGAGGCGGACTGGCCGCCTACGCCGCCGAAGGTGTACACCTCGCCCAGGCCCAGCACCACGGCCTGCTGCTGCGGGATGGGGAACTGCAGCGGCGTGCCGCGATACAGGTCGCCCCAGCCCCGGCCGTCGAAGTAGCCCCAGGAGATGTAGGGGCCCCGCATCCAGCCGTGCAGCCGCTTTTCCCACTTGATCATCTCCAGCAGCCCGCCGCACGTCTCGTCCGGGAGCTTCGGCACGCAGCTGGTGTTGGTCCCCTGCGCGTCGGCCGGGCTCAGGCCGCCCACGCCCACGCGCGTCACGTTCACGCTGTCCGCCGCGTCGTCCAGCCGGCCCGTGCGGTACAGCGCCTCGGCGGCCAGCAGGCGCAGCGCGTCCACGTCCAGCTCGGGCCACACGCCGGTCTGGTTGCCCACGGTGGCGTCCAGCTCGCGGTGGTAGTACTGCGACCAGCGCCAGGTGCCGCGCCCGGGCTGCTGGAACTGCACCTGGTTGGCCACCGCGCCGCCGGAGCGCCGGATCCCCACCAGCACGCCCGGGCTGGCGGCCTGCGCGGTGAGGGTGGCGCCCTGCGGGAACCGCCGGTCGGGGGTCTGGATGAGCACCGGCGAGCCGTCGGGCCAGAACGCGTCGCGCTCGCCCACCGGCCGGGCCAGCCACCGCTGGTAGCTTCCCGACTGGTCCGCCATCCCCCACACCATCAGCGTGAGCTGCTGAAAGGTGCTCGCCCAGCCGAAGACGTACCCCGGCGTGGCGGTGCCGCCCCAGTTGTTGAGCATGTAGCTGTTGTCGGTGAGAAAGTTTTCGCGGACGCCCTGTTCCAGGTCCGACAGCACCGCCGCCCAGTTCACCGCCGCGCGCTCCTGCGGCGTGCGCGCCACGCTGGCCCGGTAGCGGGCCTTCATGGAGTGCGCGAGCCGCGCGAAGGTCTGCGCGTCCACGTCGTCCGTGGCCGCCATCCACTGGGCGGGGATGGTGATGCCGGCCGCCGCCGACGAGGTGGCGATGGCGATGGCCTGGTCGAAGTACCCCAGCGCCGCGTTCATCACCTGACCGTAGGCCACCGGCTCGCCGGGAACGACCACCTGGTCGTTCTCGTCGATCACCTCCACCGTCTCGTCCACGATGTAGGCGCGGTCGTACAGCAGGGCGATGGACGCGTGGGCCAGCCCCTGCATGAACTTGCCGTACATCCGCGCCCGCAGGGTGCGGTCCGCGCCCAGCTGCGTGGCCAGCTCCGGATTGCCCTGCAGCGCCCGCAGCCCCTCGCTGACCGCCGCCAGCGCGCGGTAGTTCTGGCTCCACCCCCACTCGATGGTGGGGTAGTCCACGTTGGTGATGCTGTTCAGCAGCGGCTGGCGCGGCAGCGTGGTGTAGCGGAGCAGCCCGAAGTTGGCGCTGCTGGAGCTGTGCTGAAAGCTGGCCGAGCTCAGCCACACCGCCGGCCCCCCGATGGGGGTGCTTCCCACGTGGTGCTCGCCTACGTACCACTGCTGGTACGCGCTGGCGATGAGCGACTCCACGTCGCTCCCGCGGGCCAGCGCCCGCCCGCGGTCGGGCTCGTTCTCGTTGTTCACCGCCAGGTCCGCGCACGCCGCCGGCGTCATCGCCAGCAGCAGGGCGGCCGCGGTGGCTCTGAAGTGTCTCATCGGCCTTGGCCCGGTTAGAAGTTGACCTCGACGCCCAGCGTCCAGGTGCGGAAGTTGGGGTACTGGAAGCCCTCCACCCGGCCCAGCGCCGACGAGCCCGTGTCGCCCGTGTTCTTGCCCACCTCCGGGTCGTAGCCGCGGTAGTCCGTCCAGGTGTGCAGGTTGCGCCCGGAGAGCTGCACCGACAGCCCGTCCAGCCCGCGCACGCCGGGAATGCGGCCGCGGATGGCCTCGCCAAAGGTGTAGCGCAGGGAAAGCTCGCGCAGCTTGACGAACGAGCCGTCCTCCACGAAGGCGCTGCTGGGGGCCAGGCCGCTGGCGCCGTACAGCTGGTCGTAGTAGCCCAGCGGCTTCTGCAGATCTTCCGACTTGCCCGTCTGGTCCAGCAGGCCGGCCGTGCGGCGGAACACCGCCCACTGCAGCGGCTGGTTGTACACGCTGAAGCCCTGCACCGCGTCGATCAGCCCGTACAGCGACAGCCCGCCCCAGCTCACCGTGCTCGAAACGCCCAGCGAGTAGTCGGGCAGCGTCTTGCCCAGCGGGCAGTACAGCGTCTGCTCGTCGCTCACCCGGTCGCGGCACAGGCCGGCGAAGGGCACGCCCCAGCGCAGCCCCGCCAGGTGCGCGCCCCCGGCCTGCACGGCGGCCGGCGCGAAGTCGCCCCAGCGCCCCGCGGCCAGGTCCGCCCCGCCCGTGTAGACCAGGTAGCCGTCGTCGTTCACCGCGAACTGGCCGCAGTCCACCCCGTTGGGGAGCTGGTCGCAGCTGGTGGCGAACTGCATCCCGTAGAACGTCCCCAGCCGCTCGCCGGCGCGGGCGTAGAACACGTTGGTCAGGTTCTGCCCCGTTACGCCGTAGACGAACTCCGGCACGTCGAGCGAGGTGATCGTGGAGCGCGTGCGGTCGTAGTTCACCCGCGCCGACCAGCTGAAGTTGTCGCGCTGCACCAGCCGCGCGTCCAGCGACGCCTCCCAGGTGTCGCTCTCCAGCGTGCCCGCGTTCACCGTCCGCGTCACGTAGCCCGCGAAGCTGGGCAGCGGCACGGAGAGGATCTGGTCGTCGGTGGTGCTGCGGGCGTAGGTAAGCGAGAGCGTGGCGCGGTTGTCCAGCGCCCCCAGCTCGATTCCCGCCTCGTGCTCCACCGTGTATTCCGGCCGCAGGTCCTTGTTGCCCAGGGTGAGCGGGCTGATGGAGCCGCCGGAGAAGGAGAAGGTCTCGTACTGCGCGCGAAAGCTGGGGCGCCCGCCGGCGGTGCCCAGCGAGTAGCGCAGCTTCAGGTCGTCCACCCCCGGCAGGCGGAACCACGCCTCGTCGGAGATGAGCCACGCGCCCGCCAGGCGGTAGTACCACTGCCGCCGCTGGTCCGCGCCGAACAGCGAGCTGCCGTCGTTGCGGATGAGCGCGTCGATCACGTAGCGGTCGGCGATGTCGAAGTTGGTGATGGCGAAGTAGCCGTCCGCCCGCTCCGACGTGAAGCTGCTGGTGGCCGCCAGCGTGGTGGGGTCCAGGTTGTCCAGGATGGGGACGTCCGCCACCTGCAGGTTGAAGCCCGCGGTGGCGCTGTTGCGCACGTCGTTCTGCTCGTACAGGTACCGCAGCTGCGTGCGGTTGTGGATGTTGTCCGACAGGTCGAACCGGAAGGTCCCCGTCAGGCTGCCGTTGAAGCCCTCCGTCAGGAACTCCAGCGCGCGCAGCTGCCCCTCGTTGCGCGCCGGCTGCGACGTGACCGTGCGAAAGCCCTTCGGATGGTAGTCCCTGTCCGAGCGGTCCAGCCGGTCGTAGCTGGCGTTGGCGTCCACGTCGAACCAGTTCACGGGCGAGTAGCGAAAGTTGGCGCTCCCCAGAAAGCGGCCGCGGCTGGAGTTGAATTGCCGCACCATCACCTCGTAGATGGGGTTCTCGCTCTCCGTGTTGTTGGGGTCCGCCCGCAGCAGCAGGTCGTCCGGGTTGTCCAGGCACTCCTTTGCCGGATCGCTCAGGCAGCTGTACAGGTTCACCCCCGCCGGCATGCGGGTGAGGGCGAACATCGGGTTCCCCGAGTTCTCCGGGAACTGGTCGCTGGTGGAGCGGCTGTAGAACGCGCTGGCCGAGACCGACAGGTTGCTGCGGATGGCCTGGTCCACGTTCACCCGGAAGTTGTTGCGCTCCAGCCCGTCGCGGCCGGGCATGATTCCCTGGTCCCGCAGGTTGCTGAAGGAGACGTGAAAGTTGGTGGCCCCCGCGCGCCCCTCGGCCGCGAAGTGGTTCTGGGTAAAGGCGCCGTCGGTGAAGAAGCGGTCCACCTGGTCGTACGTCTGGCCCGGCCAGCGCACGTTCTGGTAGGTGTTCCACTCGTTGGCCCCCGCGCGGGTGGCGGCGCGCTGCCCCGCCAGCTGCACGTTGGAGCACTGCACGAAGTCGCACGCCACCCCCTGGCGCGTCATGAAGCGGCCCTCGGCGGTGAGCGCGTAGTGGTGCGTTTCCGTCAGCAGGTCCTCCGGCGTGGCCGGCAGCCCGCTGCGCCCGTACTCCGAGCGCACGCTGTAGCGCACCTGGTCGTCGGGCACCGAGGTGCCGCGGCGGGTGGAGATCTGGATGACGCCGTTCCCCGCGCGCGAGCCGTACATGGACGCGGCCGCGGCGCCCTTGAGGATCTCGATCTCCTCGATGTCCAGCGCGTCGATGTCCACCGCGCCCGAGGAAAGGATCACGCCGTCCACGATGTACAGCGGCTCCTGGTCGCGGCCCTGCGCGTTGATGCTCTTGGGCCCGCGCAGGAGGATGCTGGGCGCCGCGCCGGGGCGGCCGGAGCCGGAGACCACGTTGGCGCCGGCCACGCGGCCCTGGATGGCGGAGGCGGCGTTGGCCGGCGGCACCGGGATCTGCGCGGCGTCCACCGTGCCGACGGAGAACGGCACCTTGCGCGCTTCCACCGCGCCCGGGGTCCCCGTGATCACCAGGTCCGGCAGAATGATGGGCTGCGCGCTCACCTGGAAGTTCTGCGTCAGGCTGGCGCCCGGCGACAGCGTGATGGTGCGCGTGACGGTCGTCAGGTCCTGGCGCGACGCCGTGATCTGCACCGACTGGCCCACGCGCAGGCGGGCGCCGGGGATGACCAGGCGGTAGCTGCCGTCCGCGCCCGTGGTGGCGCCCGCGCTCAGGCTCTCGATGCGGACGAGCACCGACGCCTCTGGCTGCCCCTGCCCGCTGGTGACGCGTCCGGTCACCGTCGCGGCTTCCTGCGCCGCGAGCGTGGCCGGCGCGAGCGCCAGGGCAAGGGTCCACTGGATGATCCGACTACGGAGTTGCATGTCGTTGATCCTCCTGCTGGGGAGGGCGGCCGGTCGCCGGCCGCCGGTGCGTGTGGATGGGGCGGAGCGGGGCGGGATGGATGGCTCCGCCGTGCGTGGGCCGCCGCGTGCGCTTCTCCGTCGTTGCGAGGGGGACCGACTTCTCCACCCCGCGGCCGGGGGCGGAAAAATCCGGTGGATGAGGGGCGGATTCGTATTCGCCGCCCGTTGGACGTACGATGGAACAACGCCCTATCCACCGCTTGTGCAACGGGTTACCGGGATTTTTGTGGCGTGCGGCAGGGACGCCGGGCAAGCGGACCCGGGGCGGGGCGAGCGGCAGGAGAACAGCGGTGGATGGACGGAAGCGGATCACGCGGGAGAACGCGGAGACGCGGGACGCGGATGATTGCATCCTCCCTCCACCGCCGATGATTTCCTGAGGGAGCGCCGCGCAAACCTGTCCCGGCGAAATCCCCTGCGCGCGACCGAAGGATCTCCTGTACGGCACGAAGGGGATTTCGCCGGGACAGGTTTGCGCGGCGCTCCCTCAGGAAATCATCGGCGGTGGAGGGAGGATGCAATCATCCGCGTCCCGCGTCTCCGCGTTCTCCCGCGTGATCCGC
>DATABT010000438.1:0-3505 GCA_036259455.1 Longimicrobium sp.
GACGCACCCGCCCCACAGGCACAGGAAACCCCCTCGCCTGCGCGCGGCAGACGAGGGGGCAGAGCATCAAGAGAGCTGCTTCTATCCGGCGATTCCGTCGATCAGCTCGCGGCGTACAGGTTGTCCGCGAGCCACTCGGCCAGGCGTACGAACATCTCGCCGTCCTTGCGGATGAACTCCACGCGTCCGGTATCCGCCATCGCGTCGATGGCCATCCGTGGCGAGGTGGAGCTGACGAAGACGGTGGGGACGCGCGCGTAGCCGTTCAGCGCGCGCAGTTCGCGGCTGCTCTGAATGCCGTCGCGGCCGGGCATGTCGATGTCCAGCACGAAGCCGTCCACGTGGCGATCACCCGCGGAGGCCCAGGAAACCAGATCGTCGCCGGACGGAAAGCGCACCACGCGGAATCCCTGGTGCTCCAGCCAGGTGCACACGAGTTCCGCGTGGAGCTCGTCGTCGTCCGCGAGCGCCAGCGTAAGGGGCTCGGTCATCGGAAAATCGGTTGCGGCAAACACGTCTGCGGACATGGCAAGGATCGGCCCATCCGCCCTCTGATGCGTATCATCATCTCCCGCAATGGCTTGCGCAGTTTGGCGCACGGGTGGAGGTGACCATCGCGTTCCGGCGCGGGAACGCGCGCTCCCGAATGGGAACGCGCGTCATCCCTCCTCCGTCTCCGCGCGCAGCAGGGCCGTGAGCCGCGCCACCTCCGCCGCGCCCCCGCCCGCCCGCACCGCCTCTTCGGCCGCGCCCGCCGCGTCGGCCAGCGCCTCGTACCCGTATCCCCCCGCCGCCCCGCGCAGCTTGTGCAGCTCGCGCCGCAGCGCCTCGCGGTCCCCTTCGGACGCCGCGGACTCGATGGCCAGGCGGCGCGCGCCCAGCCCGGCGCGAAAACGCGCCCGCAGCGGCGCGAGAAAGTCTTCTTCCTCGTCCGGTTCCGGATCGGGAACGTGGGGCGGGACGAGCGACTCGATGGCCCCGTCCACCTGCGCCAGCAGCGCGTCCGGCTCCACCGGCTTGGTCACCAGCCCGGCGAACCCCTCCTCGGTGCGCGGCGACGCGTCCGCCGTGAACGCCAGGACGGGGACGGACGCCAGCGACCGGATCTCGCGCAGGTCCGCCAGCGCCTGCACCCCCGTGCGTCCCGCCAGGTTCATGTCCAGCAGGATGATGGCCGGCCGCGCCTCCGTCAGGCGGCCCCCCACGCCGGGAGCGCCGTCGTCCAGCGCCACGCGGTAGCCGGCGCGCCGCAGCACGGCGGCGGCGTAGGCGCGCAGGTCCGGGTCGTCGTCCACGATCCCCACCGTCTCCGTACGCTTTCGGCCAGCGGACGGACGCGCGCCGATCGCGGAAACGCGCTCCGCCGTCTCCGCGGCGGGGAGCGCGACCCAGAAGGTGCTCCCGTCGCCCGGCGCGGAATCCACGCCGATGCGCCCGCCCATCGCCTCCGCCAGCATCCGCGAGAGCGCCAGCCCCAGCCCCGCGCCGATCACGCGCATCCCCGGCGGGTTCACGCGCGAGAACTCCTTGAACAGCCGCGCCTGGTCGCGGCGCGAGATGCCCGGCCCGCGGTCCTGCACCTCCACCCGCACGCCCTGCTCCGCCGCGCACGCGCGCACCACCACCTCCGCGCCCGGCGGCGAGTACTTGATCGCGTTCTCCAGCAGGTTGAAGAGCACCTGCCGCAGCCGTCCGGAATCCGCCAGTGCGGGCGGGGCGCCGGCGTCCTCCAGCCGCAGCCGGATGTGCCGTTCCTCCGCGGACGGCCCCAGCGCGGTCAGCACCGCGGCGGCCACCTCGCTTACGCGCACCGGCGCCAGCGTCACCTCAAGCTTGCCTGCCTCGACCTTGGAGATGTTCAGCAGGTCGTTAACCACGTGCAGCAGGTGGCGGGCGTTGCGCAGCACGATGTCCAGGTACTCCGCGCGGACGGCGGGGTCCAGCGCCTCGCCCTCGCGCTGCAGCAAGGCGCCGAATCCGATGATGGAGCTGAGCGGCGTGCGGAACTCGTGGCTTACGTGGCGGATGAAGCGGGTCTTCTCCTCGCTCGACCGCTCCGCGTCCTCCAGCCGCGCGCGCAGCTCGTTCAGCACGGCGGCGGAATCCGCGCGCCGGCTTTGCGGCGCCACCTACTCCCTCCCGGTGAGCAGGCCGTGGCGCTTGCGGCGCTGCCACAGCACCTTGCGACTCACGCCCAGCTGATCCGCCGCCGCCGTCACGTTGCCGCCCAGCTGCCTGAGCGTCTCGTCGATGTAACGCGCCTCCACCTCGTCCAGCGTCAGCCCGCTGGGAAGCACCAGCCCGTCCATCACCGGCGCGGCGGGCACCGGCACGGCGAACGGAGCCAATTCCACGATCCGCAGCCGCGGCCCGCGGCTGAAGATCATCGACCGCTCGATGACGTTCCTCAGCTCGCGCGCGTTGCCGGGCCAGTCGTAGCGCTGCAGCCGATCCACGCTCTCCGGCTCGATCTCCGGCAGCGGCTTGGCAAAGTACTCCGCCGCGCGCTTTACGAAGTGCCGCGCGATCTCGGGGATGTCGCTGCGGATGGCGCGCAGCGGCGGCAGCACCTGGCTGGCCACGTTCAGGCGATAGTACAGGTCCTCGCGAAAGCCGCCCCTGGACACCTCGGCCGCCAGGTCCGTGTTCGTCGCCGCGACCACGCGCAGGGTCACCGCCTGCTCGCGCGTGGCGCCGATGCGGCGAAAGGTGCGGCTTTCCAGAAAGGTGAGCAGCTTGGCCTGCAGCTCCAGCGGCATGGAACCGATCTCGTCCAGGAACAGCGTGCCGCCGTCCGCCACCTCCACGAGCCCCTTCTTGGCCGCCTTGGCGTCGGTGAACGCGCCCTTCTCGTACCCGAACAGCTCGGCTTCGAGGAGATTGGCCGGAAGCGCCGCGCAGTTCACCTCCACGAAGCGGTGCCCCGCCGCGCGGCTGGCCGCGTGGATGGCGCGCGCCACCAGGTTCTTCCCCGTCCCGCTCTCGCCCAGCAGGAGCGCGGAGACCTGCGGCACGGAGCCCACGTTCTCGATGAATTCGCGGACCTCCTGGATGAGGGGGTGGCGGCCGATGATGGCGTGGGGGTCGAACTTGGCCTGCGTGAAGGACTGGAGCAGCTCTTCCCTGGGCGCCTGCTCCAGCGCGCGGCGGATGCGCGTTTCCAGGGCGCGCGGCTCGATGGGCTTGGTGACGAAGTCGGTGGCCCCCGCCTCCAGCGCCCGCTCCGCGTCGCCCTCCGTTCCCCGCGCCGTGGCGATGATGATGGGGAGCGACCCGTTCATCTCGCGCACGCGCCGCACGAAGGCGATGCCGTCCATCCCCGGCATCACCAGGTCGCAGACCACGGCGTCGGGCGGATCGGCGCGGATTTCTTCGATGGCGCTCTCGGGGCGGGTGAACCCCTTGGTGGCGAACCGGCGCCCGCGCTCGATCTGCGCGGTCACCAGCGCCACCTGGTCCGCGTCGTCGTCGATGATGAAGACGGTGGGATTCACGGGAGTTGCGA
>DATABT010000439.1:0-2511 GCA_036259455.1 Longimicrobium sp.
AGCAGAAGGACGATCTTCGGTCTTCTGCTGCTCTGCCTCTCTGCTGCTCTGCGTGAGTGCTTTTTCTACCTGCGCCAGGAAAGGCCGAAGGAGACGGAGCGGCCGGTGCGGTAGCTCTCGCGCACCACCCCGCCCTGCATGAACTCGTAGTCCGCGTCCAGCAGGTTCTCCGCGTCCACCTTCACGCTCAGGCGGTCGTTCCAGGCGTGGCGCAGCGACAGGTCCAGCACGCCGCGCGGCTGCTCGTACACGTCGGGCAGCACCCCCGCGCCCGCGCTGGTGATGCGGCGGCCGAACAGGTTGTACAGCACCGTGGCGCTCGTACGCCCGTCCGCCGGCGACCAGGCCAGCCCCGCGTTCACCACGTACGGCGACTGCCCCACCATGGCCCGGTTTTCGTCCTCGCCCACCACTTCCACGTCGCTGCGGACGAGCGTGGCGTTGGTGATGACCTGGAACGACTCGCCCGCCGCGCCCAGCATGCCCAGCGACTTGCGGATCTCCAGCTCCACGCCGTAGTTGAGCGCGCTCTCGGCGTTGGCGAAGGAGACGATGCGGCTGCCGGAGGTGGGGAGGTAGATGCGCTCGATGGGGCCGTCGAAGTTCTTGGCGAACACGCCCACGCTCACCACCTCGTCGGCGCCGGGATACCACTCCCACCGCGCGTCGTAGTTCTGGATGAGGGTCCGCCGCAGCGCCGAGTTGCCGCGCACCAGCTCCTCGCCGATCACGTCGCGGTAGGCGATGGCGCTCAGCTCGCGGTACTCCGGCCGCGCCAGCGTCTGCGAGGCGCTGAAGCGCACCTTCTGCCGCTCCGTCAGCTCCACGTTCACGGCCAGCGCGGGAAGGACGTCCGTGTACGTGGGGTTCGCCACGTTCACCTCGCCGAAGGTGGGGTCCGACGTGACCGTCACCTCGCTGCGCTCCACGCGCGCGCCGCCGATGACGCGCACGCGGTCCGTCAGCCCAAGCTCCATCATTCCGTATCCCGCCACCAGCCGGTCCTCCGCCGCGTACGATCCGCCTACGCCCAGTGGCACGACGAGGAAGTAGCGGTCGTCATCGCCCGTGAAGCGCCCGTCAAAGATCTCCGCGGGCGAAAGCTCCGTCGCCTCCTCCGGCAGTCCCAGCGCGGAGATGCTGTACGACGTGTTCTCCGCGTCGCGGTCCGTGCGGCGCAGCATGCCGCCAAAGCTGAGCCGGTGGCGCTCGCCACGCCCCAGCGACAGGTGGTAGTCCGCCCCGCCCTCCCAGCTGTCCTCCGCCAGGTCGCCGAAGGTCCGCACGGCCGCCTCGTTGGAGATGGCGTACCAGCGGCGCGTCCCCGTGCTGGTGTCCAGCACCCACTCCGAGCGGTCCGGCTCCGCGCGCGTCACCCCGGACGACGTGACCGTCCACTCCACCGCGCTGCGCCCGAAGCGGTGCTCGCCGCGCAGCTGGTTGGAGCGCACCGAGCGCTCCACCAGCCGCAGTCGGTTGACGATCAGCTCCAGCCCGGTGAGCTCGATGCTGCCGGAGTCCGCGCGGGCCTCGCTCTCCGACGAGCGGTTGAAGGTGTTGTTGAGGGAGATGCGATGGTTCTCGCCCAGCGAGGTACTGAAGTTCAGCACGCCCCCCCACAGCACGCCCACCCGCGACACGTCGCCCGTAAAGCGGTCCGTCTCGCGCACCGCGCCCGTCGTCTCGTCCTCCAGCAGCACCTGCGCGCGGCGGTGGTCCGCCAGCACCTCGTAGTCGCGCGAGTAGGAGAACGATCCCACGTACCCCAGGTCGCGCCCCAGCACCGGCGCCGTGCCGCCCAGCGTCATCGACATCGACCCGTTCAGCCCCCCCGTGTGCTCCTCCGGCAGCCACACGCCGCGAAAGGAGTTCACCATCTGGTTGTACTCCTGCGGAGTGATGGTTCCGCCGCCCTGGAAGTCGCCGTAGCGCGCCACCTCCGCCGGCAGGCCGCGGCCGGAGCCCATCGCCGTGTAGTCCACGCCGGCCAGCGGCGGCAGCAGCAGCGACCGGCCCGTGACCCGGTCGTTGTAGCCCAGCGTGCTGCTGAAGGTAAAGACGGGGCGCGCGGGATACTCCCGGGTGCGGATGTTCACCAGCGCGCCGCTGAAGTCGCCCGCCAGGTTGGGCGTGAAGGTCTTCGTCGTCGACACCGTCTGCAGCAGCCCCGCGGGGAACAGGTCCAGCGGCACCACGCGCCGCTCCGGCTCCGGGCTGGGGATGCGGGCGCCGTTCAGCGCGGCGGTCGTGTACCGCTCGCTCAGGCCGCGGACCACCACGTAGCGGCCGTCCTGCACCGTCACGCCGCTCACGCGGCGAATGGCCTGCGCCGCGTCGCTGTCCGGGCTCCTGGCGATCTGCTCCGCGCCCAGCGCGTTCACCACGCCCACCGCCGTGCGCTGCTCGTCCAGCGCCTGGGTCACGCTCCCCCGCTCCGCCTGGGCGGTCACGGTCACGCTCTCCAGCAGCAGGGTGGCGGCGTTCAGAGAGACGTCCTGCGTGGCCGTGCCG